>NZ_JBWKRS010000008.1:193616-217814 GCF_059419385.1 Pseudomonas sp. GW821-FHT05H12
GATCTGTGTCGCAACGAAGATCCACTGTGGGAGCTGGCTTGCCTGCGAAAGCGGCGGCACAGGCAACAGCGATGTTGCCTGACCCACCGCCTTCGCAGCCTCGCTATAGCTCGACAACTCCTACAAGTGATCTCCATAGGCGGGAGAAGATGTCTGGCTTCGAATGACATCAAATTGTCATCTACTCACCACTTGTCTGCCACATTCCCTCGCTACTGTCCTCGCCAATGAGATCGATCTCAAGCGAGTGACAATGACTGACTTGAAAGACGTTGCACGGCTGGCTGGCGTATCTCGCGCCACCGCCGCCCGCACCTTTGCTTCCCCCGACCAGGTGCGCCCGACCACCCGTGAACAGGTGTTCGCTGCCGCCCGTGAATTGGGGTTCCGGCCCAATCTGCTGGGTCGCCAGTTGCGCCTGCAAACCACCCAGTTGATTGGTGTGGTGGTGCCCAACCTGCTCAACCCGGTGTTCGCCGAACAGTTCCAGGCCATGGAGCGCGCCGCGCGGTTGCGAGGCTACAGCCTGTTGCTGGCCACCACCGACTACAACAGCGAGCGCGAGAGCATTGTGGTGGAAGAACTGCTGCGCCAACGGGTCGACGGCCTGGTGCTGACGGTCACCGATGCCGAGAGCAATGCCGTGCTCAGCAGCCTGAACACCGAGCAAACCCCGTTTGTGCTGGCTTATCACCAACCGAGCAACCCCAACTACAGCGCCGTGTCGGTGGACAACCGTGCCGGCATGGCCCTGGCCACCCGTTATTTGCTGGAGGCCGGGCACCGCCGCATCAGCATGGTCGCCGGCCCCGCGTTGCAGTCCGACCGGGCGCGCCTGCGCTACGCCGGTTACTGCGACGCCATGAACGAATACGGCCTCGACAGCCGCCCGGTGA
This sequence comes from Pseudomonas sp. GW821-FHT05H12, assembly GCF_059419385.1. Taxonomy (NCBI): domain Bacteria; kingdom Pseudomonadati; phylum Pseudomonadota; class Gammaproteobacteria; order Pseudomonadales; family Pseudomonadaceae; genus Pseudomonas; species Pseudomonas sp. GW821-FHT05H12. The sequence continues at coordinate 194,513 of NZ_JBWKRS010000008.1, forward strand.
TCGAAATGCCGGCCCACACCCAAGCTGAATTCGCCGCGATCGAACCGTTCCTGCAAGGTCCGGACGCGCCTACCGCGCTGGTGTGTTCCAACGATTTCCTGGCCATCAGCCTGATCGCCGAACTGCGCCGCAACCGTTGGAACGTCCCCGAACAACTCTCGGTGATGGGCTTTGACGGCATCAGCCTCGGCACCCAGATGCACCCGACCCTGTGCAGCGTGGTGCAGCCCATCGCGCTGCTTGCCAGCACCGTGATTGACCAGTTGCTGGCGCAGATCGCTGGCAACGACCCGATATCCCATTGCCTGCCTTGTCATATCCGGCCGGGCGACAGCACCCAACCCCATGAGGAGACGCCTGATGCGCGCGTTCAGTAAAACCCTGGCAGCCGTGCTGCTGTGCGGAGCCGCCAGCCTGGCCCAGGCCGCCGAAACCGCTATCTGCTACAACTGCCCGCCCGACTGGGCCGACTGGGGCACCCAGCTCAAGGCCATCGCCGCCAGCACCGGTGTGCAAGTGCCGCTGGACAACAAGAACTCCGGCCAGTCCCTGGCACAGTTGGTTGCCGAAAAAGCCGCGCCCGTGGCCGACGTCGTTTACTACGGCGTGACCTTCGGCCTGCAAGCGCAGAAGGCCGATGTAGTGGGCACCTACAAACCCAAGGCCTGGGACCAGATTCCTGCCGGTTTGAAAGACCCGGCCGGCCACTGGTTCGCCATCCACTCCGGCACCTTGGGCATCATGGTCAACGTCGATGCGCTGGGTGGTTTGCCGGTGCCGCAAAGCTGGGCCGACCTGCTCAAGCCTGAGTACAAAGGCATGGTTGGCTACCTCGACCCGTCCAGCGCGTTTGTCGGCTACGTCTCGGCCGTGGCGATTAACCGCGCCATGGGCGGCGACCTGGACAACTTCGCGCCGGCCATCGATTACTTCCAGAAACTGGCGAAAAACGCCCCCATCGTGCCCAAGCAAACCGCGTATGCGCGGGTGCTGTCGGGTGAGCTGCCCATCCTGGTGGACTACGACTTCAACGCCTACCGCGCCCGCTACAAGGACAACGCCAACGTCGCCTTCGTGATCCCCCAGGAAGGCAGCATCAGCGTGCCCTACGTGATGAGCCTGGTGGCCAACGCACCACACCGCGCCAATGCCGAGAAAGTCCTCGACTTCGTGCTGTCGGACGAAGGCCAGGCACTCTGGGCCAAGGCCTACCTGCGCCCGGTGCGCCCGATGAAAATGCCGGCTGACGTGGCGGCACAGTTCCTGCCTGACAGCGACTACGCCCGCGCCGGTGTGGTGGACTACGAAAAAATGGCCGCTGTGCAGGAAGCCTTCGCCGCCCGTTACCTGAACGAGGTCAAGTAAGTGGCAGCGTCCGCAAAACACGCAAGCTGGGCCTTGGCTCCCGCGTTTGCTGTGCTGCTCGCATTCTGGCTGTTGCCGCTGGCGCACCTGGTGCTGCTTGGCGCCGAGAGCCGCGACGCGAATGGCAGCGGCTATTGGCAGGTGCTCAGCAGCGCGCAGTACCTGGGCAGCCTGGGGCAAACCCTGGTCCTGGCCGTGGTGGTGACGCTGGTCGCATTGGTGATCGGCGGCATCAGCGGCGTGTTCCTCGCCCGGCACCAGTTCTTCGGGCGCTCGGCATTGGTGGCGCTGCTCACCTTTCCCTTGGCCTTTCCCGGCGTGGTGGTGGGCTTCCTGGTGATCCTGCTGGCCGGCCGCCAAGGCTTGCTGGCTTCACTGGGCCTGCAACTGGCCGGTGAGCGCTGGATCTTCGCCTACTCGCTGGCGGGACTGTTTGTGGGCTACCTGTACTTCTCGATTCCGCGGGTGATTCTCACGGTGATGGCGGCGTGCGAGAGCCTCGACCGCAGCCTGGAGGAGGCCGCGCATTCACTGGGCGCCGGGCTTTGGCGCGTGGTGTGCGACGTGATCGTACCGGGTTTGGCGCCTGCGTTGGCGTCGTGCGGGGCGATCTGTTTTGCCACGTCCATGGGCGCCTTCGGCACGGCCTTTACCTTGGGCACGCGGCTCAATGTCACCCCGGTGGCGATCTACAACGTGTTCACCAACTACGCCAACTTTGCCGTCGCCGCTGCGCTGTCGGTGGTGCTGGGCGCGGTGACCTGGGCGGTGTTGCTGCTCACCCGGCGCCTGGTGAAAAACGCGGGGACTGTGCTGTGAAACGTTCATCGCTGTTTGTGATTCAACTGCTGTTCACTTTGCTGGTGTGCGCCTTCATGCTGGTGCCGGTGCTGATGTCATTGCTGGCCGGTGTAACCCGCAACTTCTTCGTCGGCCTGTCGAGCGGCTTGACCTTCGACTGGCTGATCCAGGTGTGGCAAGCCTATTCGTCCACCGTGTGGCTGTCGCTGCAACTGGCCCTGGCCTGCGCGGTGTGCGTCTGCGTGATCGGCGTACCGGCGGCCTACGCTCTGGTGCGCATGAACAACCGCTTCAGCCGCGCCTTCGAAGAGTTGATGGTGCTGCCGGTGGCCATGCCCGGCTTGGCCAGTGCACTGGCCTTGCTGTTGACCTACGGCCAGTTCGGCAGCTTTCGCAGCAGCTGGCTGTTCATCCTGGTTGGCCATGTGCTGTTCACCTTGCCGTTCCTGGTGCGCCCGGTGATGGCGGTGATGCAGCGCCAGCAACTGCCGGTGCTGGAAGAGGCTGCCGCCAGCCTTGGCGCGGGGCCGATCAAGCGCTTTTTCAGCGTGGTGGTGCCCAACTGCCGGGCCGGGATCCTGGCCGGTGTGCTGATGGTGGTGACCTTGTCCCTGGGTGAGTTCAACCTGACCTGGATGCTCCACACACCCATGACCAAGACGTTGCCGGTGGGCCTGGCCGACAGCTACGCCTCGGCGCGCCTGGAAATCGCCAGCGCCTACACCCTTATCTTTTTGCTGATGATCGTGCCGCTGCTGATTGCGCTGCAGGCCATCAGTGCCCGTTTGTCCCGTGGAGAGCGTCGATGACCGCTATCACTATCCGCCTGCAAGGCTGTCGCAAGGCGTTCGCCGACGGCACCGTGGCCGTGCATGACCTGAACCTGACCGTCGAAGGCGGCGAGACCCTGGCGATCCTGGGCCCATCGGGCTGCGGCAAGACCACCACCTTGCGCCTGATCGCCGGCCTTGAGCGCCCGGACGTGGGCCAGGTGCTGTTTGGTGATCAGGACGTGACCCGCCTGCCCATCGAGCGCCGCGACGTGGGCATGGTGTTCCAGAACTACGCGCTGTTTCCCAACCTGGATGTGGCGGGGAATATCGTCTACGGCTTGAAGATTCGCGGCATGGCCGCGCTGGAGCGCAACAAGCGCTGCGATGAACTGCTGGAACTGGTGGGCTTGCAGAATCATGGCAAGCGCAGCATCCATGAGTTGTCGGGCGGCCAGCGCCAGCGCGTGGCGTTGGCCCGCGCTTTGGCCCCACGCCCGAAAGTGTTGTTGTTGGACGAACCCCTGGCCGCCCTCGATGCGCAACTGCGCGAACGCCTGCGCAGCGAACTCAATGAGCTGCTGCGCGGCCTCGGCATCACCTCTGTGTTCGTTACCCATGACCAGGGCGAAGCCATGGCCCTGGGCGACCGGATCCTGGTGATGGAGCAGGGGCGTGTCGCGCAGTTGGCGAGCCCGCGGGAGATCTACCAGAAACCGGCCAATGCGTTCGTCGCGGGCTTTGTCGGCAACCTCAATGCCTTCCCGGTGATCGCGTCGTCGGCCCATGGTTTGACAGTCTGCGGCGGCGAGTTGCCGTGGCATGCGGCCGAGCGGCCCAGCACGGTGTATTGCCGCCCCGAACACCTGAAGGTGATGGAGAGCGAAGGACACTTGCACGGCCACCTGCTGGCGCAGTTCTTCCAGGGCGCGCAAAGCCGTTTGCTGGTGGAGGTGGGCGGCCCGCAACCGCTGCTGGTGGACAGCAGCGACAACCAGCTCTACGCCGTTGGCGCACCGATTGCCCTGGCGATTGCGCCGCACATGTTGTTTACCCTGAATGCTTGAGACTCTATTAGTGAATCGTCCGTTTCTCGTCGCGCAGATCAGCGACCTGCACCTCAAAGCCGGCCAGCGCCTCACCTATGGGGTGGTCGATACCCTGGGCGCGCTGCGCCGTGCCGTCGACCATTTGAACGCCAGCCACCCACGGCCCGACATCGTGGTCATCAGTGGCGACCTGGTGGACTTCGGCCGTGCCGATGAATATGCCGTGCTGCACCCCGAACTCGCACGCCTGCACATGCCGTGCTACCTGGTGCCGGGCAACCACGACACGCGTGGGCCGTTGTTGGACGCATTTGCGGATCACGCTTACTTGCCAGCGTCGGCCGACGGCCCGCTGGACTGGGTGGTGGACGAACATCCGCTGCGCTTGATCGGCCTGGACTCGACCATCCCCGGTGGCCACGGCGGGCAGTTGCTCGACAGCCAACTGCAGTGGCTCGATGAACAGTTGGCACTGCGCCCCGACGCGCCCACTGTGCTGATCCTGCACCACCCGCCGTTTATCAGCGGCATCGGCCATATGGATCGCGAACCCTTTATCAACGCCGCCGCCCTGGAGCGTGTGGTCGCTCGTCACCCGCAGGTGGAGCGCCTGCTCTGCGGGCATTTGCATCGCCCGATGCAGCGGCGGTTTGGCGGTAGCCTGAGCTGTGTGTGCCCGGGCACTTCGCACCAGATTGTGCTCGATTTGCAGGATGCGGCCCCTGCGCATTTCAACCTGGAACCGGCCGGTTACCTGCTGCACCGCTGGGATCAATCCCAAGGGTTGATCAGCCACAACGCGGTGTTCGGGGACTACCCGGGGCCGTACCCGTTTTATGACGCTCATGGATTGATTGACTAGCCGTTTACGGAGGTCCACTTCGCACAACTAAGTCGCTAACCGTTAGTTAACGCACCGGCCAACCCGAGTTTGGCCGAGTGCTTCCTGCTGCCTATTTTTTGCGCCCGGAACTTGAATTCCGCGCCGGAGTTCGTCCTGATGAAAGCTACTTTGAATGTATTAAGCGTATTGACCGGTACCTTGGGCGTGGCCCTGAGCCCCTTGGCCTCTGCTGATTTCCTGGGGGACAGCAAAGCCAACTTGAACATGCGCAACTTCTACTTCAATAACGATAACCGTGACGGTGCTGCGGCACCATCGAAGACCGAAGAGTGGGGTCAGGCATTTATCCTCAACTATCAGTCGGGCTTTACAGACGGCACGGTCGGCTTTGGCCTGGATGCGATCGGCATGCTCGGCGTGACCCTCGACAGCGGCGCCGGCCGCCATGTGGGCAGTTCGATGATCCCCAACGATGACGGCAAGGCCGCCGACAGCTGGGCCCGTGGCGGTGCAACGGCCAAGGCGCGTTTCGCCCAGAGCGAACTGCGCTACGGTTACCTGCGGCCGAACCTGCCGATCCTGGTGAGTAACGATGGCCGCCTGTTGCCGCAGTCGTTCGAAGGCGGGCAGATCACCAGCAAGGACATCGACAACCTGACCCTGATCGGCGGCCAGCTGCAACACACCACCGGACGCGGTTCCAGTGACCGCAGTGGGTTGGCGGCGGCGGGCGGCAGCCAGGAAAGCAATAAATTCAACTACGCCGGCGCCGATTACCAGGTGACCAAGGACCTGATGGTCCAGTACTACTACGCCAACCTTGAGGATTATTACCAACAGCACTTTGCCGGGTTGATCCACGTGTTGCCGCTGGGTGATTACGGCTCGTTGAAAACCGACCTGCGCTACTTCAAGACCACCTCCGACGGCAAAAACAGCAGCGCGGCCGGGCGCGCCGAAGGCTACAAGTTCGGTGGCTATACCAAGAACGGCACGGGTGAAATCGACAACAACACCTGGAGTGCGGCGTTCATCTATTCGCTCGGCCCGCACGCCATCACGGCGGGTTACCAGCAAGTGTCGGACGACAGCAACTTCGCCCAGCTCAACCAGGGTGGTCTGGTGAACAAAGGGGAGGGCGGTTCCAGCCTCTACCTCTACACCGACCGCACCGTGCAGACCTTCATCCAGGCCGGCGAGCGCACGGCGTTTGCGCAATACGCCTACGACTTCGTCGCACTGGGCCTGCCGGGGCTGAAGGCGTCGGTGATGTACCTCAAGGGCGACCATATCCTCACCACCGCCGGCAACAACGCCAGCGAATGGGAGCGGGATATCTCCCTGGATTACGTGGTGCAGAGCGGCACGTTCAAGAACGTCGGGTTTGGCTGGCGCAACGGCGTATCGCGCAGCGAAGTCGCACGGGACCAGGACCAGAACCGCGTATTCGTCAGCTACTCGATCCCCCTGCTATAAACCCGATCTTTGTAGTGAGCGGGCTCGCCCCGCGCCGCGCCAGCCCAGACACCGCCCATTCACAGGAGAAATCGGGTGCCTGAGACAACGCGGCGCGGGGCAAGCCCGCTCACTACAAAGGGTGATAACTGGCATCAAGACACCAGGCGGCCAATCTCGGCCAGCGCCAAGGCAAGGGCACCGATACTGAGCAAGGTGAAGACCAGCGCAACCACGTGCGCCAACACGACCGTCAACGGGTGCATGGTGTGCTTCCTGAAATGTTGAGGAAGCACGATTATGAAAAGCCCCTGCCAGCGGATACAGACGCTGGCGGATATTTCAGTGATAAGCAAAACCCAAGGTTTACGCCACCCGGTTCCTGCCCGCGCCCTTGGCCTGGTAGAGCTGCATGTCGGCGCGCTTGAGCAGTGCCGAGGAGTCGCGGTCCGACGGCTCGGCCACGCCTACGCCAATGCTGACCGTCACATGGCCCACCGTGGGGAATTTCGCGGCGGCCACGGCGGCGCGGATTTTTTCGGCGACCACCTCGGGGCTGTCCGGTTCTTCGACTTCGGGTAGCAGCACCGCAAACTCCTCACCGCCGTAACGCGCGACAAAGTCGGTGGCGCGGGTGGTGCTTTCGATCAGGGCGGCGAGTTGGCAGAGCACGTCGTCACCCACAGCGTGCCCGTAGGTATCGTTGACCCGTTTGAAGTAATCGGCGTCGATCAACAGCAGGGCGAAGGTGCGTCCGGTACGCTGGAACAGCAGGCTGTTTTCGGCGAGTTTCTCGTCGAAGCGGCGGCGGTTGTAGACCCCGGTCAGCGCGTCGTGAGTGGCCAGTTTCAACAGGTCGGCGTTGGCTTGGGTCAGGTCGGCCGTGCGTTGAGCCACCGTTGCTTCAAGGGACGCATTGGCCTCCTGCAACTCACGTTCCTTGTGGAGCAACGATTGGGTCATACGGCTGATGGACTGCCCCAGTTGGGCGATCTCCAGCACCGGATGCTCCTGGGAAAACACCGCGCCGGGTTGCTGCTCCTGCACGAGCTTGGCGGACTTTGCCAGGCGCTCGATCGGCCGGCTCAGGGTCAGTGCCAGGTAGTACGCCACCAGGCCGAACACGATGGCGGCGAGCACGCCCAGGATCAGCAATTTGTACAACAGCACCCGCGCCGGTTGCAGGGCGATGTCCAGCGGCTGGCGCACCACGATGTACCACGACAGGTTGGCATTGGACGGGCTCGGCACCGCCACCGAGGCCGTCACGTAGCCGTTGCCGGTGGTCCAGCCGGAAGGTGAGTGCAGATTGGCTTGGGGCATTTGTTCGCCCGCGAGGATCTCGGGGTACAGCACCTTGCCGTCGAAGTCGATGATCAGCGCTTGCAGGCTGGGCGCGGCGTCCTTTTGCATCACCGCCGCATCGACGATCTGGGTCACCCAGCGCCAGTGCGCATGGGCGCCGAGCACGCCGATGGTTTCGCCCTTGGCGTTGCGGATCGGCGCGGCAAAGTCGATGAAGCGCAGCGGCTCACCCTTGGCCGCACTCGGCAGCAGCTTGGCGAGCAACACGGCTTCGTGGGGATCACCGGTGTATTCCCCGCGCATGCCCGCCTGGAACCACGGGCGTTGCTGCACCGACTGGTTGACCAGCAACCCCTTCACCGCCTGGCGTACCCGGCCCTCGGCGTCGGCTACGCCCATCCACGCGTACTCGGCGCGTGACTGGGTACGCAGCTCCATCAAGGTCATGATGTCCGGCGCGTCCAGGTCGCCCTGGCGGAACAACGGCGCCTTGCTCAGCAGCGACACTTCCAGCTGCCGCTCGCGCAATTGCACCGCCAGCAGCGCCGCGCTGGAACGGGCGGTGCTGAGCAGGGCGTTGCCGCTGGCCTGCTTCACCTGTTCAGTGGCGATATGCCCCACGTAAAAGCCCACGATCAGCAAAGTGAGCAACGATAAACCGGCAAACCACAGGGTCAGGTGAGTACGCAGACTGGCTTTGAGCATTGGGCACGTTCACAGGCTAGGTGTCATTACATGGTAGGCGTAATCTCAGCCCCGGTGCCAGTTGTGATTGTTCGGCCCACCCGCTGCCGCGCCAACCTACGAACGTACAAGAATCCCCCCGACAGGCCTCAGTAGACTCGCCGCACTCCCTCTACTGCAGGTTTTCCATGGACATTTTCCTCTACGCATTCAGCGTCATGTACAGCCCCGGCCCGGTGAATTTCATGGGCCTCAATGCCGGGCTCACCGGCCAGTTCCGGCGCTCCACCGGGTTTTTCATCGGCGTGGGCTGCGCGATGCTGGTGCTGTTCGTGCTGTTTGGCTACACCGGCGAGGCGATCATCTCCCAGGCTGCACTGCCGTACATTTCGTTGGTGGGCGGTGTGTACACGCTGTACCTCGCGTACCAGGTGTTCACCGCGCGCACGGTGGTGGATGAAGCAGCTTCAACGGCGCCGACCAAGACCCTCACGTTCTGGAACGGGCTGGTGATCCAACTGCTCAACCCCAAGGGCATCATGGCGGTGCTGCCAATCACCAGTGTGATGCTGCCGGCAGCGCACATCACCGGCGTGTCGATTGCGTTGGTGTCGGCGGTGCTGGCCTTTGGCGCTTTTGGTGCGCCGTGGGTGTACGCACTGCTCGGGGCTGGGCTGGGGCGGCGCATCAACGGCACCTCGGCGTTCACCGTGTTCAACCGGTGCATGGGGATTGCGCTGGCGGTTTGCGCGTACTTCATGTTTCACGCGTTCTACGTGCACATCGTGTAGGCGCTGGGTCCCTGCTGCGATCCGACAAGCCACCCCACAGTTGACCGAGTACACCCGCGGATCTGCCCTCACTGTAGGAGCCGGCTTGCCGGCGATAGCGATCCATCAGCCAGCAGAGTTGCAGCTGAGCCACCGCCATCGCAGGCAAGCCAGCTCCCACAGGGTGGGCGGCTACAGGTATTTGAGCCAGGCCAAGTCGCGGCGGCGCGCCTTGAGCCCGGCGAACCAGCGCACGGGTGGATACAGCGCCAGTGGCAGCAACAGCGCCACCAGCCACACGGCGCCGATGCTGTCGAAGCCGAAATAGTTGCCGTGATTGAGACCAAACAGCGCCACACAGGCGACATACAGGATTTTCAGCACATACAGGTGCAGCAGATAAAAGAACATCGGCGCAGCGCCGAAAGTGGCGAGCAGGGCGATCCAGCGTTTGTGCCCCGCGCGTTCAAAGGCCAGCAACAGCAGCAGACCCACGCCCAAGGTCATCGTCAGGAACAACAGCGAAGGTGGGTACTTGGTCACGTTGAAAAAGCTCATCAGCGTGTACACGCCACTGTCGTAACTCAGCCAGGGTTTTTCACCGTAGCCATTGAATGTTCGCACCACACCAAATCCGATCAGCGCCCCCACACCCGCCAGCAGCAGATAACGCTGACGCCTCGCCGGCTGCATGCCATTGGCAAACCACGGACCCAGACCGTAACCCAAGGCAATCACGCCGATCCACGGCAGCACCGGGTAGGTGGTGCGCAATCGCAGGGTGTCACTCACGTCGATCCAACTACGTTCGTGCAAGATCGCCCACAGGTTTTGCAGGGATGAGCCTGGCGCGAAGTGCACGCCATCCAACAGGTTGTGACCAGCGATGATCAGCAGCGCCAACCCAATCAACAGCGGCCTTGGCAACCACACCAAGGCGGCAAGAGCGAGCATGCTCACACCGATGGCCCAGATCACTTGCAGGTAGATCACGCTCGGCGGCAGTTGGAAGGTCCAGGCGAAGTTGACCAGAGTGAATTCCAGCACCACCAGAAACAGCCCGCGCTTAAACAGGAATGCCGATACATCCCCGCGGCCCTGGTATTTCTGGCCGTACAACCACGCCGACAAACCCGTGAGCAGCACGAACACCGGCGCGCACAGGTGGGCGAGGGTGCGGCTGATAAACAGGGCCGGTTCGGTGCTGTCGAGGGTCATCGGGTCGCTGACCTGGCGGTGCAGCAGGAACGTTTCGCGCACGTGGTCCAGCAACATGAACAGGATCACCAGGCCACGCAGGGCGTCGATGGAAAGCAGGCGTTGGCGCAGGGGGACAGCGTCGGTCATGGGCGAGGGTCACAGGTCAGGCGAAAAATTGGCGTTATCCTATAACATTAATTAATGCGTTGCCGGGCTCTGTGGCTGCAATTAGAATGCGATCAATTCTTAATTACTGCCGGGTTCCGGGTGATCTGCATGTCGTCTTCGCTCAATCTGCCTCTCCAGGCGCTGTACTGCGAACACCACGGATGGTTGTACCGCTGGCTCGACCGCAAGCTGGGCAACGCCAGCGACGCGGCCGACCTGGCCCATGACACCTTCATGCGCCTGCTCACGCGCCAGAACCCCGCAGGGTACGGCAGCGAGCCGCGCGCCTTGCTCACCCACATCGCCAAGGGCCTGATGATCGACAGCTGGCGCCGCCAGGAAGTCGAGCGCGCTTATCTGGAAACCATCGCCCATCTGCCGGAGCAGCATGTTCCGTCGCCGGAAACCCGCTGGTTGATCCTTGAGGCGCTGTACCGCATCGAAGCCATGCTGCGCGATTTACCCGAGAAAACCCGCCAGGCGTTCCTGTTGTCGCAGATCGATGGCCTGACCTACCCGCAGATCGCCGATGAGCTGAAGGTGTCGCTGGCCTCGGTCAAGCGCTACATGCGCGATGCCTTCCTCGCGTGCCTGAGCGTGGCATGAACCCGTCCATCGACCCGCAGATCCTCGGCGAAGCCGCCGACTGGATGGTGCAACTGCAGTCCGGCAGCGCCACCGACGAAGACCGCCGCGCCGTGGCCCAATGGCAAGGCCGCAGTGCCCAGCACGCCCAAGCCTGGCAGCGCGCGGAAGCGATATTGGGTGACTTCAACAGCGTGCCCGGGGCCATCGCCGGCGAGACCCTCAAGCGCATCGGCCGCAAACCATCCCTGGGCCGGCGCCAGGCACTCGGTCTGTTGTTGCTGGCCGGCCCTGCAGCGTGGCTGGCGTACCAACACAAGCCCTGGCAAGCCTGGACGGCCGACCAGCACACGGCTATCGGCGAACAGCGCACCCTCACCTTGCCCGACGGCACACGGCTGCTGATCAACACCAACAGCTCGTTGAATATCGCCTTCACCGACCAGGTGCGGCGCATCGAGTTGCTGCAGGGCGAGGTGATGATCACCACCGCCAAAGACCCTGCGCCGACGCATCGCCCATTTATCGTGCAGACCCGCCACGGCACAGCTCGTGCCCTGGGAACGCATTTCAGCGTGCGTGTGGGCGAGCAGAGCAGCCGCGTCGCCGTGCTTGAGGGGGCCGTGGAAATGCTGCCGGAACGAGCCAGCCGTGGGGTGGTCCTCAAGGCCGGTGAGCAGAGCGCGTTTGGCCGCGACCGTGTGGCGGCGGTGGAACCGTTGGCGGTCAGCGCGACCACCTGGGAGAACGGCATGCTGCTGGCCCAGCACATGCGCCTGGCGGATTTGCTCGACGAACTGGGCCGCTATCGCCCCGGCGTGTTGCGCTGCCATGAACGTGTGGCGGGCTTGACCGTTTCGGGTGCGTTCCCGTTGCGCGACACCGACGCCAGCCTGCGTTTGCTGCAGGAAACCTTGCCGGTGAAGATCAGCAGCCTGACCGGCTACTGGGTGACCGTCGAACCGCGCTGAATTTTTTTCACTGTTCGCTGAGACCTTTTTCGTTGTCGCCCGGTGTAGGGGAATAACCCTCACCTTTGCACCGCGCCAACAGGAATGCCCATGACCGCCAGCCCGCACCCCATTCGCCCCTTGAAAGCCTTGAGCCTGGCTGTTGCCCTGGCGGCCATCGCACCGTTGCACAGCGTGCTGGCCGCCGAGGAAGCGTCCACCCACGCGGCACGCAGCTACACCGTCGCGCCGGGGTCGTTGGGCAATGTGTTGGCGCAGTTCGCGGCGTTGTCCGGCGTGCCGTTGTCGTTTGACTCCACGCTGCTCAATGACCAGCAGAGCCCCGGCCTGCACGGCGACTTCACCGCTCAGTCAGGTTTGCTGCACTTGCTCCAAGGCAGCGGCTACACCTTGCAAGGCACTGCCACCCAGGGCTACACCGTGGTGCCGGAGGCCAATGGCGCGGCGGTGCAATTGGGCGCGACCACCATCAGCGGCGAGGGGAGCGGGGCGCAGGCAGACACCTATGGCGGCGGCCAGGTGGCGCGGTCGGCGCGCCTGGGTGTGTTGGGCAACCGTTCGATCAACGATGTGCCGTTCAGCGTGGTCAGCTACACCGCCAAAACCATTGCCGACCAGCAGGCGCGCACCGTGGGTGATGTGCTGCTCAACGATGCTTCGGTGCGCCAGTCCTCGGGGTTTGGCAACTTCTCCCAGATGTTCATCATTCGCGGTTTGCCGCTGAACACCGATGACATTGCCTTCAATGGCCTCTACGGCGTGCTGCCCCGGCAGATCATCACCACCGAAGCCCTGGAGCGCGTGGAGTTGTTCAAGGGCCCCAACGCCTTCGTCAACGGCGTGTCTCCAGCTGGCACGGGCATCGGCGGCAGCGTCAACCTGGTGCCCAAGCGCGCCGAAGACACGCCGACCCGCAGCGTCAGCCTCGACTACGCCAGCGACGGCCAGACCGGTGGCCACCTCGACCTGGGCCAGCGTTTTGGGGAAGACAACCGCTTCGGTGCGCGGGTCAACCTGGCCAGGCACGGGGGCGACACAGCCATTGATGACGAAAACAAAAGCTCGCAGCTGGTGGCCATTGCCCTGGACTACCGCGGCGATCGCCTGCGCGTGTCCACCGACTTCGGCTACCAGAAAGAACGCATCAACAACGGGCGCTCCGTGGTGTACCCCAACGGCACCCAAGTGCCCAAGGCGCCCTCGGCCAAGCACAACTATGCGCAGGACTGGAGCTGGTCGGAGCTGGAAGACACCTACGGCATGTTCAACGCCGAGTACGATCTCACTGACAGCTGGACCGCCTACGTGGGTGGCGGCGCCAAGCACACGCGGGAGAACGGCGAGTATTCGTCGCTGTACGTGGGCAACGATGGCAGCGGGCGCGTGGGTTTCCTCTATTCGCCCCACGACGAAGACAACAAGAGCGCCATGGCCGGTTTGAACGGGCACTTCGACACCGGGCCGGTGACCCATCAGATGAACCTCGGTTTGTCGGGCATCTGGGGTGAGCAGCGTTCGGCGTTCGAGGCGATCACCCAGGCCAACCGCAAGCCGGGCAACCTGTATAACCCTACCCAGATCCCGCGTCCCACCGTGACCTACTTCGGCAGCGACATTCATGACCCACGGGTGGTCGGCAAAAATCGCATCAAGAGCGCCGCCGCCTCCGACACCCTGGGCTTTCTCGATGACCGCGTGCTGTTGACCGTGGGCCTGCGCCGCCAGACCATCGAAGTGGACGCGTGGAACACCACCACCGGTGCGCGCAATGCCAACTACGACAAGTCGATCACTACGCCGGTGTATGGCGTGGTGCTCAAGCCGTGGGAGCATGTGTCGTTCTACGCCAACCGCATCGAAGGGCTGGCCCAGGGGCCGACGTCGCCGTCTACGGGGGTGACCAACCCCAACGTTACTTTCGCGCCCAAGCGCAGCAAGCAGACCGAAGCCGGGATCAAGCTGGATTGGGACAGCTACGGCGCGACGCTCGGGGTTTACCGGATCGAGCAGCCGAACAACGCCACCTCGCGCTTGCCGGGCAATAGTCTGGATACGTTCAGCGTCGATGGCCTGCAAATCAACAAAGGCGTGGAGCTGAATGTATTCGGTGAACCCATCGACGGCCTGCGCTTGCTGACCGGTGCGACCTGGATGCACACCGAACAACAGAACACCTCCAATGGCCTGAGCGACGGTAACCGCGTGGCCGGCGTGCCGCGCTACCAGTTCAACGTGGGGGCTGACTGGGACGTGCCGGGCATCCAGGGCGCGGCGGTTAGCGCGCGGCTGTTGCGTACTGGAGGCGAGTACGTCAATGCGACCAACACCCTGGATATTCCGGCCTGGACCCGCGTCGACCTCGGCGCCCGTTATGGCTTCAAGGCTGACGACAAGCTCATCACCCTGCGCGCCAACCTTGAGAACGTGGCGAACAAGGCGTATTGGGCCTCGGCTTCGACGGCCAACAACTACCTGACCCAGGGGGAGCCGCGCACGCTCAAGGTTTCGGCTACTGTCGACTTCTAACCCTTCCTGGTGTTTGGGGCGACGCTGCGCGTCACAACGGGTGGCTGGTCTCAAGCTGGTCATACCGCTTCACCCGATACAACACTACCGACGCCCCCCAACTCACCACAAAAATCCCGATGATGAGGTACCCAAGCAGCCCGAAGCTGTCATTCAAGCTGCCGATAAACGCCCAGAACTCCCCCTTGAGTTCCAACTGGTCCGAGATCAGCCCCAGCGCCTCGATGCTGCCGATGACCACCGCCACCACTACCGACACCAGGGTAATGCTCATGTTGTAGTAGATCTTGCGGATCGGCTTCAGGTACGCCCAGCCGTAGGCACCGAGCATCAGGTGCCCGTCGAGGGTGTCCACCAGGGACATGCCGGCGCTGAACAGCAGCGGGAACACCATGATCGACCACGGCGACAACCCTTGCGCCGCCTGCGCGGCGGAGATGCCCAGCAGGGCAATTTCGGTGGCGGTGTCAAACCCCAGGCCAAACAGGAAGCCCAGCGGGTACAGGTGCCAACTGCGGCTGATCAGGCGGAACAACGGGCGAAAGATCCGCGCCATGAACCCCCGGTCGGCCAGCAGCAGGTTGAAGTCTTCCTCTACGTACGCGCCGCCTTGGCGCACATGCCGCCAGGCCTGATAGATCGAGCGCAGGATCACCAGGTTCATCAGCGCGATCACCAGCAGGAACAGCGCCGAGACCGAGGTGCCGATCACGCCGCCCACGGCCTTGAACGCTTCGAAATGGTCCTTGAGGGTCGCCGCCGTAAAGGCCACGGCGATGGACGCCAGCACCACCACCGAGGAATGCCCCAGGGAGAAAAAGAACCCCACCGCCACCGGGCGTTTTTGCTCCTGCATCAGCTTGCGGGTGGCGTTGTCGATGGCCGCGATGTGGTCGGCGTCTACCGCGTGGCGCAGGCCGAAGCTGTAGGCGAGCAGGGCGGTGCCCAACAACACCGGGTGCGCGTGAAACGCCGCCAGTGCCCAGAGCCAGGCACCCACGTTGAGGGCGATCAACACACCGTAGATGCCGAATAATTTGCCACGGACCTGGCTGTTCGAATCACTGAAAACCTGGGCAAGACGGTGGATCATCAGGTAAACCCTATTAAGGCAATGGCGCGACCGCTCCGACGCAGGAACGGCTCCGGGTGCTGAAATGCTTCAGGCACCCGGGAACGTTAATGGATTCGGCACGCGCCTATGATGAAATCTGCGGGTTGAACAGGGGATTGATGATGAACACGAATGGACAGTCTGCCCAAGCGGTGCTTGAGTTCTGGACACAGGCGGGGCCCAAGCGCTGGTTCGCCAAGGATGCGGCGTTTGACGCGACGTTTCGCGACACCTTCTACACCACCCACCTGCAAGCGGCGCGCCGTGAACTGGAAGGCTGGCTGGACACGGCGCAGGGCGCGCTGGCCTTGCTGATCCTGCTGGACCAGTACCCGCGCAATGCGTTTCGCGGCACGGCGCACATGTTTGCCACCGACCCGTTGGCCCGCCTGTACGCACGGCGGATGGTGGACGCCGGCCTGGACCAGCAGATCGAACCGGCGTTGCGCGCGTTCTGTTATTTGCCGTTCGAACACTCCGAAGACAAGGCCGACCAGCAACGTTCGGTCGCCCTCAACCAGCACCTGGACGCCAACACCTTCCACTGGGCCAAGGAGCACGCCGACATCATCGAGCGGTTCGGGCGCTTTCCCCATCGCAATGAGGTGCTGGCCAGGCCCACCACCGAGGAGGAACGTGTGTTTCTCGACGCCGGTGGCTTTGCGGGTTAAGCCTCGACAGGCACCGGGATTTCTTTGGCGCCGGCGGGGCGAAAGCGCCGCAGTCCCTTGAGGTCGACGGCCCAGCGCAGGGCTTCGGTGGCTGACGGGCGCGGGCCGTGGCTGATCGCCTGGGCCTCCTTGGTGAGGTTGGCGAGATACCCTTTTGCGCCGCCGCGCTCGCTCCAGTAGTGGGTGTGGCTGAGCCAGGAACGGGCGAGCCAGCCTTTCCATTTGCCCACGGTCACCGGCAAGTCCAGCACACCGGCGCCCATCACCGGGCTCACCGGGCCGCTGACAATGTCGCCAAACAAACCCAAGGGCGCCGGAAAGTAGAGGTTGGTCCAGCGCGTCACCGCAAAGGCCGCCGCGTGGTGCAGGTACTGCGGGGTGAACGGCTTTTGCCCGAGCATCACCGCCTGGCGCGCGTTGTAGCCGTAGCCCTTGGTGTCTTCGGTGGGCGGGCAGGCGGGGGCTTCGCGGCGTTCCATGCGCTGCTTGAAATCACTGACGCTACGGCCGAGCAACAGGCTGGCGTGGGCCATGGGGCTGCCGACCGTGACCAGGTCGGTGATGCGCCAGGGGTTGCCCAGGCTACGCTGTTCGATGAACGCCTGGGCCTGCTGTTCGCGAAACCTGAAGAGGCTGCCCAGGCTGCCATCCAGTGCGGCGCCAGCGGCGTGCAGGGTTTCGTTGATCACCGGTTGCAGCGGCTCGTTGTCGGCGTATCGCTCGGCCAACTCGCGATTGCTGGGGATCACCTTGGTCAGTTGGTCGTGATGTTCATGCCACAGGTAGCCGACGATATCGTAGGCAATCACGCTGCCCAGGCTGTGGCCGACCACGATGATGCGGTCGTAGTCGCCTTTGTTGTGCAAGGCGCGCAGCAACGCTACGCCGTCGGCGCGGATCTGTTCGCGCACCACCACATTCTGCGGGTTGGGGCTGAGGTAGCGGGCGGCGTCGCCCAGGTACGACAGGGCGGAATAGCGCAGACCCAGGCCGACGGCGCCCATCAGCAGCGGGACCAGGGCGAAAGGGTTGTCGTGGTGCTCGAACTTGCCCCAGGCGGTGGCCAGGGTACCGGTGGCCACCAGCAACAGGAACAGCATCACCGTCCAGCGCGTGGTGCGCCAGATCGGCACGATGGCGTCTGGAATGTCGCGGCGCGGGCGCTTGAAGATGTCCCACAGCCAACCCAGCAAGTGCCCGACCTTGGTGCCCTGCATCTTGTGGGCCCAGTAATATTCGTAGAAGTCGGTGGTGGTGCGTCCCGATGACTTCAACACGCGCAGGTCGAAATTGCGTGACAGCCGGTCCGGCTTGCTCCAGTAGAAGGGCGTGCCGTCGGGCGTGTCGGCGGGGATCATCGCTTCCACGAAGCCGCGCAAGGTGTCCATCGGGCGCTGTTCGCCGATGCCGTGGATGACCACAACCGCTTGTTTCATGTGCTGATCATTCCTTGAAAGCTCATTCCTTGAGAACCACGAGGGGCGGGGCGAATCGGCATTGTGGCCGATGGCCATAATATTGCCATCAACGCCGCTATTCCCGCCAGGAATGCCCCCATAAAAACCCAGCATTGTCATTCTGGTCGTCGATCTCGTAGCGTGGGTTTCCAACCAAGGAGTTCCGCCATGAGCCAAGCCCCGCTGCGCCTGTACGTTGATGCCCACTTCACCAGCCCCTACGCGATGTCGGTGTTTGTCACCTTGCTGGAAAAGGGCCTGGCGTTTGAAACGGTGACCCTGGACCTGGACGCCGCCCAGAACCAAGCGGCAGATTTTGCCCAGCTGTCCCTGACCCAGCGGGTGCCGACGCTTGAGGACGGCAACTTTGCGCTGTCGGAGTCGTCGGCGATATGCGAATACTTGGAAGAGGCCTATCCCGCCGTGCCGGTCTACCCGGCTGACCTGCACCTGCGGGCGAGGGCGCGCCAGGTGCAGGCGTGGTTGCGCAGCGACATGCTGCCGATTCGCCAGGAGCGTTCGACGCTGGTGGTGTTCTACGGGCAGACGATGCCGCCGCTGTCACCCGTGGCCCAGTCCGCCGCCCGCAAGTTGATCGCGGCGGCGCAGGCGCTGCTGGCGGGTAACCCCGAGCACCTGTTCGGCGAGTGGTCGATTGCCGACGTGGACCTGCCGGTGATGCTCAACCGGCTGATCCTCAACGGCGACCCGGTGCCGGCCGAGTTGGTGGACTACGCCCGCCGCCAGTGGCAGCGGCCATCGGTGCAGGCCTGGGTCAACCTGCAACGGCCTGCACTCTAGAGGCTTACAACCATTCCTGGGCCACGCGGCGGTCCAGGTCTTCCCAGTCGGCCATGCCCAGAACCCGCGTGGTGTTCAAGCCACGCAGGTAGCCGCGCAGTTGTTGGGCGCTGGCGAAGGCCTGGTCGGCGTCGGCGGTTTCGTCCTGCAGCACGGCTTCATAGTCGACCAGGTAATCGGCGACCCGCTCACGAAACTCCGGCAAGACGGCTTCGCGGATACGGTCGAAGGTTTTCTGGTGAGGCTTCATGGCGGATCCTTATCGTTATAGTGAGGTCGGGCTACGCGACACTATCGGTTCAAATGATAGTCACCATCAAGGATCGCAAGTTCTGTTTTTACGCCATTAGTGGACAATTGCCCCATCGAGACGCCGCTCAAGGAGATCGCGCGATGAGGACTTTTATCCAACTGGGTTTGATGATGCTGATGGTGAGTGCCGTGGTGCTGACCAACCCGGCGATTGCCGATGATCTGCGTACAGGCCATTTGCTACCGATCGACGGTAGCGTAGACTCCCTGCAGCGTGCGCAGTCGGTGGGTGTGTTGTACACCGAAAACACCCGCGACAACCTCAGCTACCTTGAGCGTTACCACACCATGGCCTTGAACGGCGCCAAGGATGCCCTTGATGGGCGCATCCGCCAGGCGTTCGTCAACAGCTCCGACCCGGAACTGGCCATTGATTGGTTGATGAGCTCGCTGCAGGGCACTTTTCTCTCGGTGACTGTCTATAGCAGCCTCGATGAACTGGTGCAGGCTCATCCCGATGTGGTGGTGATGCTCGATACCCATAACCAACTGTTGACCCAGCGTAACGATCAGGTCGAGGCGCGTTTTGTTGCACGGTTCTATGACGCGAACCTGCAATACATCGCCAAGGCCGAAGGTTCGGTGCGCAAACAGGTACCGTCGGTGTGGGTGCATGACAAGGCGGCGCCCGAGATTGCCGCCCAGATCGAGCAGCAGCGTGACGTACAACTCGATGCCTTGAAACAGTTTGATGCGTCGCTCAAAGCCTTGGTGCGTGCCGGCTGATGCGACCGACACTTTTTATCTATTCAGGATGCTCTATGCGCTCTTTTTTCGCCCCGGCCATGGCCTTTGCTTCATTGTTGCTGGCCGGTTGTGTGTCTGCCCCGAATGCTCCAACCCTGACCCTGCAGTCGACCAAGACCCCCGAAGGTTACCTGCAGTGCGTGCTGCCCAAGCTTGAAAAGCACGGCATCACTTCCACCGTGACCCAGAATTCGCGCCACGCCAAAGTGGTGCTCACCAGCAAATTTGCCGCGGATGACGTGCTGGAAGCCTACAAGTCCCAGGACGGCACCAAGGTGTTCCTGTACGAGCGCAAGCCGCTGGCGTCGACCATCACGCCGTCGCGCCTGGAGCAGGTCGCACAAGACTGCAAATAGTCTCAGGCAACACACATACCAATGTGGGAGGGGGCTTGCTCCCGAAAGCGGGGTGTCAGCCAATGAATAAGGTGGCTGATACACCGCAATCGGGGTCAAGCCCCCTCCCACAGTTTGGTTTGATACAAGGCTAGGGCTTGGCTTCGCTGGTGAAGGCATTCACGGTCTTGATCAGCCCTTGCGCAGCCAGCGCCACCAACTCACCGCCTTTTTCCACCGTCGCCAACGCCGGGTCCGAACCCATGCGCCCGTCGGGGAAGCGTGCGCGGAAGTCCAGCGCTTCGCGAATCGGTCCGGTGTTGGCGATTTGTGGCGAATACTCGGCGGTCTTGATCGACTCCGGGTAAGCCCATTGCGTCACCGCGATTTCCGACGGGGTGGCATGACTGCCGTGGCCCACCGGGAACTGGCGCTGGGCCAGGTCGTTGACGCCTTCCAGGTCCCACCAGTTCACCAGCTTGAGCGCGAAGCCGGCCGGGCGACGGGCGAAACTCGCTTCGGCGTACAGTTCGGAAAACGCCGCCTCGATCGTGGCGATATTGCCGCCGTGGCCATTCAGAAACAGGATCTTCTCGAAACCATGCCCGACCAGCGAGCGCACCCAGTCGCCAATGGCGGCGATAAAGGTGGAAGGGCGCAGGGAAATGGTGCCGGGGAAGCCCAGGTGGTGCTGGGCCATGCCGATGTTGAAGGTCGGCGCGATCAGGAGGTCGGCGTTGTTCTGCGCCTCATGGGCGATGATTTCCGGGCACATCCAGTCGGTGCCCAGCAGGCCGGTCGGGCCGTGTTGTTCGTTGGACCCGATGGGCACCACCACCGTGCGGCTACGTTCCAGAAACTGCCCGATCTCGATCCAGGTGGATTTATGTAGAAGCATTCGACGCTCTCTTTTAGCTATGGGGACAGGCTATCCACCACGGATTGTACGACTACTCGCCACCTGTTGGGGCTTGCAGTTGAGATAGGTCGAAGACTTCAGCCAGCGCTGGTCCGGGTACCACGAAAACATGAACTGCCCATCCTTGAGCTTGTCCACCACCTGGCGGGCCACCTGCGGGCGCACGGCCGGGCAACCCTGGCTGCGGCCGATACGGCCTTCGCGCTTGCTCCAGGCCGGGTTGACGTAGTCGGCGGCGTGAATCACCAAGGCGCGGTCGCGGGCCTGGTCATTGAAGCCCGGCTCAAGGCCATCCATGCGCAGCGAATACCCATGGGTGCCCAGGTAACTTTCCTGGGTGCGGAACAAGCCCAGGCTGGATTGGTGGCTGCCTTCGCGGTTGGAGAACTGGGTGGCGAAGTTTTCCCCGGATTTGGCGCCGTGGGCCACCAGGTCGCGCAGTACGAGGGTCTTCTTGCGCAAATCGAAGATCCACAGGCGACGGGCGGTCGAGGGCTGGGAGTAGTCAATGACGGCGAGGCGCTCGGAACGTTCCTCGCCGTTATTGACCGCGCACTGCACCGCGCTCAGGGCGCTTTTAAGCACAGTGGGATTGAGTTCTGGAGCCGAGCGCGCGAGGCTGCTATACAAGGTAGGAGGGTTGCCATTGGCGGCGAGCGCAGAATTGCTCAATACAGCCAGGCCCATGGAAATCAGACCCAGGGTGATCGGGCCTAACCGGTACATAAAAGTCAGCATCTGCAGTACATCCCCCCGCTGCGGATTGGAGTGAAGCCAAGTGTTCAAAAAACACGCATGTTACTTGAGCATTTGCCTGCTCGTTGCACCACTGGTCGCGACAGCCGATGAGGTGCCCCTGGCCGCCGTGCCCGTGCTTTCTGTCAGCCCGGTGCAACAGGCCCTCGCTCAGTTAGCCAGCGTTTGCCCCGACCTCGCCCCCCACATCGACCCGGCCGCCCAGTTGCGGCTGCAAGCGTTCTATCAGCAGCAGGGCGATACGCCGTTGTGGTCCGAGGCTGAGCGCCGCCAAGCGCTGAATGCTCAGTTGCTGATGCTGGCGGATGACGGCCTGGACCCCACCCACTATAGCCTGCCTGCGGCAGATGCCACGGCCAACGTGCTGTGCACCGATATCGGCATCAGCCAGCAGTACCTGCAAGCCCTGCAGGATTTGCACTACGGTCGCCTCCAGCAATCGCGCTTCGAGCCGTTGTGGCATTCCCAACCACCGGCCCGCGACGCCAACACCGAAGTGCTCGCATTCGCCGCCACGGGCCTGCAAGACATGGCCCAAGCCTTCGACCAAGCGCGGCCCAGTGCCGACCTTTACCGCAGCCTGCGCAATGCCTATTCCGCCGTGCGTCTACAGCCGTTGCCGCATTGGGACCCGGTAGCCACCGGCCCATTGCTGCGCCCCGGCATGGAAGACCCCCGCGTGCCGGAACTGGCACGGCGCCTGATCAGTGGCGGCTACCTGGCCAAGGCACCGAGCGGCAAGCAATACCGCGACGACCTGGTCAAGGCGGTCAAAGCGTTCCAGCTCAGCCACTCGCTGCAAGCGGATGGCGTGATCGGCACCGGCACCGTGGCCGAACTCAATATCAGCCCGGCGATTCGCCGCGACCAGTTGCGTATCAACCTCGAACGTTTCCGCTGGCTGGCCCAGGACCTGGAGCCTGAAGGGGTGGTGGTTAACGTCGCCGCGGCGCAACTGAGCGTCTACCAGAGCGGCATTCCCGTGTGGCAGACCCGCCTGCAAGTCGGCCGCGCCGAACGCCAGACGCCGCTGCTCAAGTCGCGCATCACCCGGCTGACCCTCAACCCCACCTGGACCATCCCGCCCACCATCATGCGCGAGGACAAACTCCCGGCCATCCGCCTCAACCCCGAATACCTGCGCCAGCAAAACCTGCAGGTGCTCGACGCCCAGGGCCACGCGCTGGCGCCGGACCAGGTGGACTGGTCCCGGCCCGGCAATATTCTCCTGCGCCAGGAAGCTGGCCCGCGCAACCCGCTGGGCAAGATCGTGATGCGCTTTCCCAACCCGTACTCGGTGTACCTGCACGACACGCCGAGTCAGCCGCTGTTCACCAAAGGGCCACGGGCGTTCAGTTCAGGTTGCGTGCGGGTTGAACAGCCACTGATGCTGCGCGACCTGCTGGTAAGCCCGGCCGAACGCACGCGCACCGATGAACTGCTGGCCACCGGCCTGACCCACGAATTCCGGCTGGCCACGCCAGTGCCAGTGTTGCTGGGGTACTGGACGGTGGAGGTCAATCGCGACGGCGGGCTGGTCTACGCACCCGACATCTACGGACGCGACCCCGTGCTGATCAAGGCCATGGGCACGGTGCTCTAACGTCACCCTAACGCCGTCTGTAGTGGGGGGGGGGGGGGGGGGGGGGGGGGGGGGGGGGGGGGGGGGGGGGGGGGGGGGGGGGGGGGGGGGGGGG
>NZ_JBWKRS010000009.1:0-203808 GCF_059419385.1 Pseudomonas sp. GW821-FHT05H12
GCCATGACGCATCCGGCCGCTAACGGCGAACGTTTCCTGGCCAGTTCGGGCGACAGCTTGCCGATGGTGCAGGTGGCGCGCACGCTGCGCGATCATCTGGGTGAGGCTGCCAGGAATGTTTCCACTCAGGAACTGAGCGATGACAACATTCGTGCCGCTGCCAAAACGAATCCGATGATGCTGGGCATGGTCAAGCTGTTGGGCGTCGATATGAACGTCACGGCGGCCAAGGCCATGACACTGTTGGGCTGGGCACCTCGTAGCCCGGAAGAAGCCATTGTTGCAACGGCCAGGAGTTTTATCGAACTCGGCTTGATTGAACATCGCTGAGGTGAGGCGTGCGGGCGTTTGATGGCTGGCAACCGCGCGCTTCGTACACGACAAATTTCGCCGCCTGGCTCCTAACTTGCAGTCACGATAAGTCGCGCGCACCTCGGGAAAAGATGTTCACCAATGTGCCATCTGGGTCGCGCAACAGCGCCGAGGTATTACCCCAAGGCATCAGTGTGATCGGCATTACGACTTCTGCGTTTGCCTTTTCTGCGAGCATCAAGGCCGCCTCCACGTCGTCGACTTCGAACTCCAGGATAGCGGAGCGATTTGCCGCCGCCGAGGCAAGCCCATTGTTAAAAAGCCGGATCAAGCGTTCTTCGCTGATTGCCAAAACGATGCCATTGAAATGAATTTCGGCGAATCCCTCAGCGAGATGCTTAGGCTCAATGGCGCAGAGTGTTTTGTAGAAGTCGACGACGCGTTTGAAGTTTTGGGTGACGATACGTACGGAGGCAAAGTTCATGAGCAGACCTGGCGAGAGGGAGAAATCTCACCTTAAAGCCAACCCGTGTCAGTTTCTGACAGTATCGTTATGCCCCTTGCCGGCATCGAGCGACGCCATTCTTCCAGCAACGCCTGTTTACTTTGAGGGTAGCGATCCGTTGAGAGCACCACTTGATTGATGCGATCAGTACGAAAATTGCGGAAAGCCCCTCTCAGTTCGCACCAGCACATTACCACCTGCACCCGCTCGAAGTATGCGAGTGCAAACGGCCAGACTGTGCGTTGGGAGACTGCTCCAGCCGCAGTCTGGTAGCTCAGTTCCAGCTTGCGTTCAAGCCGGACGCTCTCCCTTAGAAGGCCCGAGTGAGCTGTGGCATCCGTCGATGTTTGTCCCATACCAGCAAACAGCGTGGAGACCTCCAATTCGCGCCGCAGGGGCGGTGGCAAAACCGCCGATATTTTTGTCAGCATCGCCTGCGCACCTTGCGTCAGCTCGCTGTCTCGGCGCTCCATTACCAGCCGCATCCCAAGAACCAGCGCTTCCAATTCGACGGAGCCGAACATCAGTGGAGGCAGCATGAAGCCGGGTTTCATGATGTAGCCGACGCCGACACCCCCTTCGATTGCCGCGCCCTGAGCCTTCAGGCTGGCAATGTCGCGATAGAGTGTGCGAACCCCGATGCCGAGTTCGTCAGCTAGCGTTTGCCCGCTGACGGCATGCCGGTAGCGTCGCAGGATTTGCAGGAGATTGAGGAGGCGTTCAGATCTGGACATGCCGGAAGAATATTGAATATTCAAACCGCGCGCTATTTTCAGGTGCCACCGGAATAGGTGGCGTTGTCAGGTTGAGAGGCTACTCGCTGGTTTGACCGTCTGCTGCTGGCCGTTTTCTGCCCTTTGTGAGAGGCAGACAGCGGACTTCAAACGCCGCTTAGCCTCGACCAGCATTTGGGGCGCTGCGATCTTCTGGTTCAGAAAAGTAGCGACCTCCAGGTCAGAAAACTCGTCAAGCGGCGTATTCCAGGCGTCTCGGCATCGCTTTGAACGTGTCTAGGTAGAACGACGTGGTGTTTTCATCCTTGTGCAATGACCAGCCAATGCTCTTCGGTAACGT
Organism: Pseudomonas sp. GW821-FHT05H12; assembly: GCF_059419385.1. Lineage (NCBI taxonomy): Bacteria > Pseudomonadati > Pseudomonadota > Gammaproteobacteria > Pseudomonadales > Pseudomonadaceae > Pseudomonas > Pseudomonas sp. GW821-FHT05H12. Next base: position 1,892 of record NZ_JBWKRS010000009.1, read on the forward strand.
GGAAAGTGGCTCCAGCGCCGGCATCACGTTCATCGCGTGAGCCACGACAAGGTGTCCCATGGTTTAGATCCTTCTGGTACAGGACTGAATCGGCGAATGGCTCGAAACGGGCAGGCACAGCGTAGGCAGAAAACATCCATGCTGCCAGAACAGGCTCACAACCTCCCCACACGCGGCACTTCAAGATCGAGCAACAGCTCTTCGGTGGCGCGACCAAACTGCTCAGTCAGAAAATCCAGCAACACCCGCACCCGAGGAGCCCGGTAGCGATTGCCGTGCAGCACCGCATAAACACCAGCCTCACGCACACAAAACGCTGGCAACAGAACCTTCAGCTTTCCAGCACGGATATCGGCTGCCGCGTCCCAAATGGTCTTGCGGGCGATGCCGTGCCCGGCCAACGCCCAGGCGCGTGCGAGCGCGCCATCGTTGGTTTCCCAGGCCTGGCTCATGGGTACGGTGTGGTTCCATTCCTGGCCGTCCACCGTGAAGTGAAAGGTGTTCAAGGGGCCTGCGGACGTTACCAGCACGATGAACTTGTGCTGATCCAGGTCGGCGGGTGTTTGAGGTTCGCCGTATCGCGCCAGGTAATCGGGTGAGGCGCACAGTACCCGCCAATTGGGCGCGAGTTGCTTGGCGATCATCGAGCTGTCCTGGGGCTGGCCAAACCGGATGGCCAGGTCGACATCGTCCTGCACCAGGTTCGACACCGAATCCGACAGGGTCAGCGCCACGCACAGCTGCGGATGCAGCGTGCTGAATGCCTCCAGCCAGTCGTTCAAAAGGTTACGGCCAAAATCAGCCGACGCGGATATCCGCACCTTGCCGCGCACCTCTGTTTGACTGGCTTGAAGCCCGGCTTCGGCCTCATCGATCGCCCGCAACGCGACCCAGCACTGCTGCAAGTAAAACCGGCCTTCCTCTGTGAGGCGTAGCTGGCGCGTGGTGCGATCAAACAACTTGGTGCGCAACGCCGCCTCCAGCTTGATAAGCCGCGCGCTGGCCGCAGCAGGCGACAGCGCCAGTTTGCGCCCTGCAGCCGACAAACTGCCGAGTGCCGCCGCCTCGACAAACAAACGCATATCACCCAATCGGTCAGTGGCCATATTCAATTCAGTTTTGATAATTCATCAAAGGGTAGGCCAATTATCAAAACCATTGCAATTCCCCACACTGGCGCCTCCTATCCCGTTGAGCACAGGTCATGAACGGCGAATCGCAACTTGAAAATAGCGTTTTAAATCCACCCGGCGAGCACGAACATCGCACCACTGCACGCCTGCCACTGGCGGCCCTGTTGGCCCTGACACTGGGCAGCTTCATCGCCACCGCCAACGAAACCGTCCCCGCAGGGCTGCTGCCGCAAATCGCCGAGGCATTCGGCGTGTCGCAAGCCTGGGCGGGCCAGTTGGTGACCCTGTGCGCACTCGGCTCCGGGTTGGCGGCCATTCCGTTGACCCTCGCACTGCAGGGCTGGAGCCGGCGTTTGGTCCTGCTGCTGGCCGTCGCGGTGTTTGTTGTGTGCAACGCGGTGACGGCCCTGTCGCCCTGGTTCTCCTTGACGCTGGCTGCGCGCTTCTTCGTCGGCATCGCCACTGGCCTGGCCTGGAGCCTCCTGGCCGGCTACGCCAGACGCCTGGTCCCCCCGGCATTGCACGGCCGCGCCATGGCACTGGCCATGCTCGGCATCCCACTGGCCCTGGCCCTCGGCGTACCGCTGGGCGCCTGGCTCGGCCAGCTCCTGGGCTGGCGTTGGGCGTTCGGCACGCTCTCCGGGCTGAGCCTGCTACTGATGGCCTGGACCTGCCTCAACGTACCCGACTACCCAGGCCAGCGCCCCGAGCGACGCCTGCCACTGCGCACCGTCCTACTGACCCCAGGTGTGCGGCCGGTGCTGGCGGTGGTCATGCTCTGGATACTGGCGCACTACACGCTCTACACCTACATCGCCGCGTTCCTAGCCTCCGTCGGGATGGCCGATCAGGTGGAGCAGGGGCTCTTCGCGTTCGGCGTGGCGGCGTTGGTTGGGCTATGGATCACGGGCGTGCTGATTGATGGCAGGGTTCGGCGCCTGATGGTGCTGAGCCTGACGGCCTTCACCTTGGTGGCGTTTGCCTTTGGGGTAGGGGGGCTGTCTGTGAGTGCGATTTATATGGGCATGGTGCTGTGGGGCATGAGCTTTGGTGGCGCGCCGACTTTATTGCAAACCGCCCTGGCGGATGTTGCCGGGGAGGGGGGGATATTGCGCAGTCGATGTTGGTGACGGTTTTTAACCTGGCGTTTGCGGGGAGTGGGGTGGTGGGTGGGGTGATGTTGGCGACGTGGGGGGCGGGGGGGATTCCGTGGGTGGTGTTGGGGGTGTTGGTTTTGGGGGGGATGGTTGTTTGGTGTGGATTTACGGTAAGGGAAGTTGTTGGTTGATCGGTTTTTTTGCTCTGCGGAAAGCTGTTGTTGGCTGAAGGCTCCGCGCAAGGGTGGGCTGGGCGGCTTTCGGCCAGAAGAGATTATTCTGATTCGTCTAGAAAATCACAGGCGATTCAGACCGAGTTGTACTCGTCCTTTTATCTACCTGCCCACAAGCCTGCTTAAAGTAAGGGACTGCAATCGGCAAGAGCGGACGTTTTGAGTAGGGAAATGAAATCCGTCTCCGTTATCCCGCGGATCGGGGTATTTAAATTGCGTCTTCAGTTCAGCCTACCGGCGAACCGATCGGTTGTTCCACTCTCTATTATGACTGATGTCGATTTGATATTATTCGCAGCCCGTCAAGCCTGTGGCCGTCATTGCGGTCGCTGCCGGTACGCGGACGACTTTTATCATTCATTTGTTGGCAGGAGACAAACGTTGAGTGAAGGAAATGGGAGAGAGAAGGCGGCGCTGCCGAAGGGAATCATTATCGCTCGGTCATCGGTTTGGGCGACGTACGAGGTGCTTCTGACGTTGATGCCTGTGCTTATATGGCTTTTCATCATCTATTTTTCGAATCCCGAACCTGAGATTTCCCTGCAGTTTCCGGCGTTCTCTTTTTTCTGTGTTTCTATCTGGGCGGCTTGCATTCGGGAGATTCCGAGAACACTAGTCGGCGGGGATCCGGTTCAGGACAAATTTGAGCGGGAGTGCTCGTTGGCCATTGCGATTCTAGGATTCGTTATTTCGCTTGTGTGTCTCGTCTTCACTGCGCTCAAGAGCACCGGCAGTATTGCTCATATTTGGGGGGCTTTTTCCGTGGTTGTGGCGGTTTCCGGCGGCGTCGGTATTCTCCTCCTTTTCGTGATGATCTCCATAAAAATCCAGCGCCTGGAATATGGACGCTACAACCGTCCTCCAGCGATCTAAGTCCTCTTGCTATTGGCCGCTGTTCAGCTTCGTAGACCTGTGACTCGCACTGGAAGATACGAGAAAGGCATAGCGGGTGAAGGGGACGGATTTCATTTCTCCACTCAAGACGTCCGTTTTTTGGCCGAAAGGGCGCATTCGCCCCAAGTCTCGACGATCTCGTGCATTGAGAATTTGGGCCCCCAGGTGTGTGTGGTGTCTTCGGCGTCAGATTTGCTCTCATTTTGCTACGAGGGAAGTGGTATCTCTTCGCGCATGTGAGGCGAGGCAAGTGGTAGATTTGAAATTCGCGATTTTTTTGAGGGGTGAGGTTAATGGGGGGCAGTGAGGTTTCGCAGCGCGAGGTTCGAGCCATCAGCGGGAAGCCGCGTGCAGAATGGCCAGCGAGCTTTCAAATTGTATGGGACTTCAGCTCGGCGAACATTTATCGTGCCGAGGATGGGGCTTCTCCCGACGATTATTTACCTTCTGATTACCGGTTTGGTGAAGCGGATTTAATCGAACTGGACAGTTCGTTTCATGGACACAGCAAACGGGATCATTCAGAGCTCTGGACCATCGCTGCCCATAAAGTTGCAGGTGTGATTCTACATTGGAGTAATGGAGGCGTTATGACGCCGCCCCTTTTGGATATCAATATGGGCTGCTTGGTGATCGCAGGAGGTAACAATCGGATTGCGGTATGCAGAGCGGACGGATTAGTGCGGCTACCGTTCATCTATCCCACAGATAAAACTGAACTGTTTGCCGCCAGGCTTAGGTCTTTCCAGAGTTTGAACTCTGGGCATGAACTCCTAGGTAGTACTGCAAACTAGGTGGCTTCGACTTGGCCGAAGTTGGAGCGGCAAAGTATAAGCGGTCTAAGGCAAATCGCTTAATGGACGAGTCGGGGTCAAGGCGTAGCCAATACTCCGAACGGCGTTGAGGTAAATGAGCACCCCGCCCGCCAGCGGGGTTAGCTCCAGCCTTGACGGCTCAGACCTTCGACAAAACGATAGCGGCGACGAGCACCAGCAAAACGGCGGTTACCGGTGCGCAACCGGACACACAGAGTGTGCCGACCACGCCGCCGAACGCGGTAAGGCGTCCGGCCAAAGCCGCTGAACCGCTCTGAGTAGTGATATTCATCATATCCCTCCAGAACTGTCTTCTCAGTCCCAAATTGCGGCTGGTTGGGAGAAGACTGGTTCAGACTGTGCCGCTATTTTGTGTTTACCAGACACAGGGCACGGCACCCAACCGGTTCAATGACGCCACCGATAGGGGTCGATAACGCCGATTGATGAGATCATGCCAATAGCAGACTTCGCGGCAAGACAATAAAACCGTCCAGTTTTCCTTCAAGGTTCGCCCAAAGCGATCTGTTAATAAGCAATTAAAATGCAATTCTTCTATAAGCTATTTTGGTGGGGGTCGTCAATTAGAAGTGCTTCAAAAGTCAGAAGCAAATCTTTGGGGAGAAAACCAGGATGGTCCCTCAAAATTTTTTCAACAACGTATTGCATCAATCCTCCACCCTTCTGTCTAGGCTTAATAAACCCAAAACACTCTACAAGCTTGCTCTCAAGCCGGTGGTCATCAAAATGCAAGTAATCTTGTCTCAACTTTAGACAAACTCCAGACAAGTACTCAATCTCAATAAACTTTATATCTTTCGGTGGCTCACCAAAAACATGGTGCTGCAGGGCGTCCACATGGAGTTGCCAACGATCTTCGCTCCAGTTTGCGAGGGAAGTATACGACTCGTCATCCGGGAATAGTCCTTTTTCAACCATGTACGCGGAGTTCTCCCCAACAAGAAGGGCCAACAGTATAAGCGGATCATATAGAAGAGACTCTAAGCCATCTCTTATTCCCGGCGACAGAACATGAACTCTGCCCGTGATTTTTCGTTCTCCATCCCAGTCAATCAATCCCAATACGCTATTATTTCCGCCTTGTGCCAGGTCATGCACCAACCTTAAAACCTGCGTGCATCCAGCGTTTTGCTCAATTCCACTCACATTGATTCGGCCAACCTCCACAAAGGCTAGTGAGCGCTCTGTATTAAGTTTTTCTTTATATCTTTGATAGAGAGAGTCATAAATTTTTGCATCCCGAAAACTCTCAACAAATACTTGGCGCCTGCCGTCAAAAGAAACTGAAAGTGTCGGAACACCTGCTGTCAATATCGATAGTGCCGCACCTTTAGACGTCTTTACTATTCGCGGCCCTTTGGGATCCATAACGTAAATGGAATCCTCTGGCGCCAAGGCGACAGTAGATGGGCTGTGCGTCGTCATAATTACAGCAACTCTACGCTCATCTACTAAGACGTTCTTGATTGTGGCGAGTAGAGAGGCCGCCATCGAAGGGTGGAGCGGGGCATCAATTTCGTCTAGTAGGAGCAGTTTTGGAAAGTTTTTTTCCTGACGCTTTTCTTTTGTATTGTATAAGCATAGAGCGAATGACATTAGAACTTTCTCCCCTGAAGAAAGATCTTGAAATCGCATTTCGACATTAGAAGATAGTTTTGTTAGTTTTGGTTCGTAGGCAGACATCTCATAGAGATGTGGTGAATCGACTCTGAAATCTAAGTTCGATTCTTCTAGGATTCGGTTGACAAATTCCCATGGGGGTGTGCTGTACTCTTCCTCAAACTCCTCGGGTGTTAGATATTTTTCCGTGGCTCCAGACTCAGGAGGGAACGCTCTGTAAATTTGATTGTCATGCAGTAACTTCCTGTAGGTCACAAAGACTTGGCCAAAGGCTTGTTGGAAAGGATCAACATCACTCCATAGCAAAGTTGGATGTCGATAGAACTCATCTGGCGAGGAATAAAGATAGGCTCCAGGATTGTCAATGCCTACCTTTCGCATTTTTTTTCGCCACTCCTCGTCACCATTTTGAGCTAAAAAGTTAGCCAGGACGCTTTCGGAATGCTGTTTGACACTAGCTTGAAACGCCTCCCACCGCTCCTCTGCCAACACCTTATCTTTAAGAGTGTCTTCGAATACGTTCTTATTAACGGCTTTAAGTTTTTCTAATGAGGAGCAGTAACTTGCCGGAACACCTAAATTTAAAGCGATGTTTCGCAAGCCTGGAAACACTCCGTCCCGATGATGTCTCATCGCTTGAAAATGGTTTGATCTCTGAGCTTGAAGCTGATGTGGATCAAAAACGCCAGTGTCCGCAGGCACGATATTGGTTGAGTCGAAAAGTTTAACATCATTAGTGTAGTCACTTACTAGGCTAGACTTAACGTTGCCTCCTTTGATTGCGGAAAGCAGATGCGTCTTTCCTGAACCATTTACTCCAGTTAGAACGACAAGGCCTGGAAGTTTGCTCAATTCGAAGTTCGTAATGGACTTAAAAACACTTTCAAATGTAAGCTGGTTTTCCATTGCGATTTCTTTCTTGATACTCATTTTACTCCACCCCCCCCCCCAAAAAAAAAGTCAGCGATATTCAATAGCCATCACACTATGGAAAATCAGGGCTGCTCACAAGCAGATTCAGATCCAACGCTGCGGACAGGCTGCACCGAAAAAGAAGAAAATTCATTTTTCCTGCTTTAGGCGACGGCGTTTGGCCTAGCGCTGTCGAACGATACAGTCCTGCCTCGGCCGATCAGAGCGCTGGAGAAACTGTCGCTATAAATAGCGACAGTCTCAATTGGTCTGTCCAACCAACTTAAACAGTGCCCTGAATTTTTTGCCCTTTCAGTTGAATGGTCAGGTGAGGGGCACCGACCACGCTACCCTGCAGTTCAAGGGTTCCATTTTCATAGTTGACGTGTCCCTTCGCCTTTAGGGTGTAGTTATCAACTCCCACCACATTTGTATTGCCATCGCGCCATTTTCTGACAACGAATTGAGTTTCAAACGAGCCCGATTCGGTAGGCACTTGCCCTTGATAAAGATAGTGAGGGTCACCTCCGTTTACTGTTCCATCTTTTACAACTACTAACCCCTCACCGTAGTCTCCGGTGCTTGCACGAAAATCAACGTGAAAAATGCCATTTGTCATAACGAAATCTCAGCGGTTTAGGATCACTGAGCGTAGTCGTACCGTGAAAAATGACAGGAGGGCATTTTGTAACAACGTAAATCGTCATTCCTTTGCTGAGCACATTCAACTAACTGCTTCTGGCCGATCGCGGCCTGTCGCGAAGGGCCACGATCGGCCAGTTGCTGCCATTCAGGACGCAAAAAAATAGCCTTCAAAACTTAATTCCTACTAAGAAACAGTTATCAGGAAGGGAAATATAATTGTAATTTTTCATGCCTTTTTCTGGATGATCCAGTTTCCTCTGCTAGTTTTTCTAACGATCAGTCTGCCTCACAAGATTCTCTCCCCGAAAAACGCCCATGCAAGGAAGCTTCGGTATGAACAATACGCCTTTATTCGTTAGCGGCCTGCTCGCGTCTGTAGCATTGCTCGGCGCAATGGCCGTGCAGGCAGAGACCTCTCCGGTGGCGCAAGTTTCAGGCCCGGAAGCCGATGTGAAGGTGACGGAGACTTACGTTCGGATGATGGCGCGAGAGGCGTATTTTTGGGGTTGGCCGATGGCCAACATCTTCAATCGTCGGCAGAAGTTCAAAGATCTCCCAGAGCCAGGCCTGATGGGTGGCATCGTACCCGTAGCGCCGATCAATCATCTGTCGATGCTTACCGATTACATTTCCCCTGGGGAGCGGCTGGTGGCCTGTCCGAACCAGGATGTGGTTTACGGTGCGGGCAGCATTGCGCTGGATATCGAACCGGTGGTGATTCAGGTACCGGACTTCGGCGACCGCTTCTGGGTGTACCAACTAGTAGACCTTCGCTCCGACAGCTTTGCCGAACTGGGGAAGATGTACGGCACCAAGCCTGGTTTCTATCTGTTGGTGGGGCCGGACTGGAACGGCAAAGTACCGGAAGGCATCACCCAGGTGTTTCGTGCAAAGACCAATACCGGTTTCGTGATTCCGCGGGTGTTCCAGGACGATACAGCCGAAGATCGCAAAGCTATCCAGCGCTATCTGTCGGGGATCGACATGTACCCGCTGTCCAAATACGACGGCAAACTCAAGCAGCGTGATTGGAGCCAGTCGCCGAAATTCCCCGCTGAGGCGTCGGGTGACGAGGAAACGCGTTGGGTGCTCCCGGAAAAGTTCTTCGATGAGCTGCCAGCGATTCTCAAGGACGCCAAACCGCTGCCGGGAGAAGAGGCGCGCTATGCGCAGTTGTCGGTACTGGCACAAATCGCTCAGCGCGATCCCGAGCTGAAAAAAGCCATGATCGACGAAGCGCAAAAGGCCGACAGCGAAGTGGTCAAGCCGCTGCTGCAGTTCCGCAATTACGGCCAGCAGTTGCCGCACCACTGGAGCACCATCAGCAACGGCGCGGCGTTTGGCACCGATTACTTCCTGCGCACGGCGGTTGCCCGCTCGAACATCTTCGTCAACAAGCAGATCGAGACCAAGTACTTCTATCAAGATCTGGACGAGTCCGGTATGCGGCTCAATGGTACCCAGCGCTACAGCGTGACCTTCTCCAAAGGCGCGCTGCCGCCGGTTAAGGGTTTTTGGTCGCTGACGCTGTACAACCAGCAGCACTTCTTTGCCGAAAACTCGTTGGGGCGCTATTCCCTCGGTACCAAGAACAAGTCGCTCAAGACCAATACCGATGGCTCGCTGACGCTCTACGTGCAGAGCGATTCACCGGGTGCGGACAAGGAAAGCAACTGGCTCCCGGCGCCGAAGGGCGCTGATTTCTCGCTCTACGTTCGCGCCTACTGGCCGGAAGCGGCCGCGATGAATGGCCAGTGGACTCCGCCGGCGGTGGTCAAGGTCAACTGAACCGATTTCCCAACTGCGTTCATAAGGACAGCCCATGAACCGTTTGCGCACCACACTCACGGCCTTGGCCGTAAGCCTTTCTCTAAGCGGCCTGGCCGACGCTGCGTCGCGCTATGAAGAGCTCGCCAATCAACCGTTTGAAAAGGGCTTCCCGACCGAAGCGACTGCACGCAGCCTGATCGATGAACTGGTGTTTCAGCGTGCTGTGCAGTCGTATCTGTGGGCCTTGCCGGCGATCAACATTTGGTCGATGAAGGAAGCGTCGGAGAAGCAGTTTGGCGCGGGCTACAACATCTTGCCGATCTGGAAAAAGCGAATCAATGCCAAGACGCTGGTGACGACACCGAACTCCGATTTGGTCTACGCCATGAGCTATCTGGATCTGGCAAAGTACGGCCCGCTGGTGGTCGAAGCACCGCCCGGTGTTCAGGGGATGTTCGATGATTTCTTCCAGCGTCCGATTGTCGGACCAACTATCGATGGCAAAACCTGGCGCGGTGACGTCGGCCTTGCCGGCCCCGACAAGGGCAAGGGCGGTACCTATGTGCTGCTCCCGCCTGATTACAAGGGGCCGGAGCCGACCGAGGGATTCGTCTACCGTTCGCGCACCAACAACGTGTTCCTGTTCTGGCGCACCTTCTTCAAGGACCCGAAAGACCTCAGTGTGCCGGTGGCCGAGGTCGAGCGCACGAAGATCTATCCGCTGGGCAAGAAGGATTCGGCCCTGCCTATGCAATTCCCCGACGCCACCGGCGCACCGATCAACATGTTGTTCCCCGAGGACGGTCGTTACTTCGACATGCTCTCGCGCTTCATCGACGCCGAAGCCGTCGACCCGGCGGACATGGACATGCGCGGGTTCCTGCACACCCTGGGCATCGAGAAGGGCAAACCCTTCGCCCCGGATGCCGAACGACGCAAGCTGCTGGATGACGCCGCGCGAACCGCGTTCAAGATGAGCAAGGTGGTGACCAGCCACTTGTTGTACAAAGAGCCGGGCGGTCTGTACTACAAGGATCGCCAGTACGTGAACACTTTCGCCGGGGAGAACACCGAGTTCCAATCCAGCGGTAGCTTCACCAATCTTGAGCAGCGAGTGGCGTTCTTCACCTCAGCCTATTCGGACAGCCCTGGCATGGTTATGAACATGATCGGTGCCGGCGCCAAGTATCCTGCTACTACCCGCGACGCCGAGGGCAAATTTCTGGATGGCGCCCAGACCTACAAGCTCAATCTTCCGGCCAATGTCCCGGCGGCGTTGTTCTGGTCGGTCACCGCTTACGACAACCTGACTGCGTCAGGTCTGGACAATGGCCAGCCGTTCCCGTCCCTCAATCAGATGGATAAACCGGCGCAGAACAGCGACGGCTCCACTGACATCTACTTCGGGCCGAAATCGCCAGGTGAAGGCAAGAACTGGATCAAGACCGTACCGGAGAAAGGCTTTCTGGTGATCGTGCGGCTCTATGGGCCAAAGCAGGCCTTCTTTGATCAGAGCTGGAAGCCAGGCGACTTGATCAAACAATAGATACATGTTCGCCTTGCCCTGCTAGCAACGAGGGTACCGCGAGCAACTCGGCGGTCTGAGTAGAAATTAAATCAATCAGTGGCCTGTAATTGTCAGCGTAGAGTTGAGTGTTATCAGCTGTATTTACTAGGGAGAAATCGTGATCCGTGTGCTGTTAAGTCTCAGGTTGGGGGCATCCTTTTCAAACCATCCAAAGCGTGCCCTCAGATGTGCCCCCACTGTAGCAATCCACTGGAAGAGAATGGAGCTCCATGGCTTGTGGAAATGCAGAAGTAATCAGATAAACGGTCTATTCTAAGACATCTAAAGACTCTCAGGGGCGCCAAAAAACATTTTGACTAGGCTCTAGGACGGAAGTTACAGCCTGAAAAAAACTAATTATGCCCCCAGTTATGCCCCCAATTGCGCGTAGTGTTCGAGCGATCGCGAATGGCGATTTCTGACGCAGGCTTGGGTGGCTGTGGCTGGTATTCAGTGCGCCTCCGTATACTGGATTAGCAACCCGTATCTGGCGAACCCTTGCTCGTCCGGAAGAGGATATGGGTAATGAGTCGATATCCTTAAGTGGTGTTGTCGGGTCTTTCTCTATGCACCTATCCTGAAATTGACTCCAGAGACGCTCGTGCTCTGCGTGATGTTGCCAGGCCTCTGGATGCTAGGGGCATTGATCCGCGTGTCCATTGGCAGTTGCAGCGTAATGCGAGGCGCCTAGGCACGGAAAACGCCTATGAAGCGGTTGTTCAGCATTGAAAGCGGTGGGCAAAATTGAACATCGTGTTTCTTGTCGTGGATCTCGATAGTCCGGTCGGGGCCAGAGCATCGTGCTTCAATTGGCCGCCGAATCGGCTGGTAGCGGGGGAGGGGCTCAGGTTGCGATGTAGAGGGAGCGCCTACCTTTGCTGTTCATGGCCGGTTAAACTATTGGGCCCGGTCGCTGATCAGTCGTTCGGCAAGTGCAACTGCACTTCCATGGCGTCGTGAAGGAGTCGGACAACCTCGATCAGATCGTCGTTAACCATGCGATAGAAGACGATGTGGCGTGGGCTTTTGACCGCCCCGCTGGGATGCTTGGCCTGCTGGCGTGAATAGGTGAGATGGTAGCTGCGAAGGCCCGGTGCAAGCTCATCGCGGTCGTGGCTGCCAATGCAATAAGGCTTGCTGGCAAGCGCTTGCAGCGCCGTTAGGATCAGCGTCTGGTAGCGTTGGCGTGCTTGATCGCCGAATTGCGTCTGGGAGAGCCTGAGTATGTCGACAATGTCGGCGCGCGCCGCGTTGGAAATCCGATACTGCGGCATGCTTAATGTTTCTCTCTCGCGGGGAGGGTCGCCTCCAGGCTTAAGCCCTCGAGGTAGTGCTCCAGATTCCCTTCGTTCACCTGAGTAAAGCGCCCGTGCTCAAGATCCATGATGCCGATCGAGGTCGCCTGACGCAGTGCCTCAATTTTGGCGGTGTCTTCGGCGACGCGCTGCTCCAGTAAACGCAAACCCTCTCGCATCACTTCGCTGGCATTCTGATAACGGCCGGACTGCACCAGGTCATGTATAACCTGTTCCTGATGAGGGGTGAGCACAACGTTTCTCGTTGCCATATTGAGCTCCAGCTTTCGTTAAACATTTTCTTTCGGTCATTGGCATATTATGCCATTTTGCTTGCGAACACATGGTTTGGGATTTTAATCGGACGGACCTATTTCATACGGGTCATTTTTGCGACTAACCGCGTGCTGACCCGACGGCACGCACTTAAAGTCGAAAAAAAGGCCGCTCCAGGGATGTCGTCGGCAGCTTGATTAGTGTGGATCTTGGGACTTTAGTTTGGCCAGACCTTGCTTCATGTGTCCGGCGTTCTCGCCGATCGTTTGTAGCGCACCGCGGATATTTTCGCCGGTGTCTGTCGCACCCTGGCATTCAGCCCTTAAGGTCAGCTCCATTACGGCCGCCTCTAAGGCAAGCTGGTTCTGGTAAAGGCGCTCAAGGACATCACCTAGTGAGTATTCAGTGGGCATTGTTCCGACTCCAATGAGTGAGTCGAAAGCGTAGCTGCGGGGGGAAGTGGATGTCTTGAGCCACCCGCAAATTAAGTGAATGCAACGGTTTTGGGGTGGGGTCGGCATTCGTCAAAAGCTGCCTTGGTGACAGGCAGCAGACGGCCAATAGCAGACGCTCACGATCGCTTGCTTTCGGCCAAAAACGGTCACTCAGTATCTGAGAAACACAGTCCGGCTCAGAAGACGGTGATAGTGCAAATACCTCTCTTGGCCAACTATGATTCAGCCGAGAATGGCCCCATAGCGAAAATGGCGTTAGCATCCCGCCTCACTCGGCTTAAATAGCCTGTTTTTCAGATCAGGGTCGCATCGTGGAAAAGCTCAAACGCCTCCAAAGTGGAATAGAAGGGCTGGACGCTCTCCTTAAGGGAGGGCTGGTCGCAGGTGCTTCATACATCATCCAGGGACGCCCGGGGTCCGGTAAAACGATTCTAGCGAACCAGCTGGGATTCCATCATGCGAATAATGGAGGTCGTGTGCTGGTCGCCACGCTGCTGGCCGAGTCACATGACCGTCTTTTTCAGTTTCTTTCAACGCTGAGCTTTTTCGATTCCTCAAAAGTCGGCGCAGAAATTCAGTTTGTCAGCGCATTTGATACTTTAGAAAACGAAGGCCTGGATGAGGTGGTGAAGCTGCTTCGTCGTGAGATAAGCCGCCAAAAAGCCACAGTGATGGTGGTGGACGGCTTGCTCAATGCGCGCTCAAAGGCCGATTCGCACATCGATACCAAGAAATTCATTTCAGAATTACAAGGGCACGCCGCTTTTGCGGGTTGCACCGTGCTATTTCTCACCAGCTCACGCCTGGACGACGGTAGCCCTGAACACACCATGGTTGACGGCGTAATTGAAATGGGCGAAGAGCTGTTTGGCTCCCGCTCGGTCCGTCGTATTCAATTGCGCAAAACTCGGGGCAGTGGCGCACTGACAGGCCTACATGAGTGTGAGATTACCGACAACGGATTGGTGGTTTACCCTCGTTTGGAAAGCCTTTACAGCCATCCGTCCGCTCCAGACAGCGCTGACATGACGCGTATCGGCAGTGGTGTTGGCTCGCTGGACGCGATATTGGGTGGAGGCCTTTATAGTTCCAGCGTGTCTTTGGTGATAGGCCCATCCGGAATTGGTAAAACGACTCTGGGTCTGAAATTTTTGGCCGAGTCGACGAAGGAAGCTCCAGGGTTGCATTTTGGCTTCTACGAAAGCCCACAACGGCTGCGACTCAAGGGCCAATCTCTAGGAATCGACATCAAAGGTATGGAGGACAGCGGTGCCCTAAGCATCGCCTGGCAACCCACTACTGAAGGTCTATTGGATGGTCTGGGCGCACGATTACTGAGTATCGTTGAAGAAAAGGGTATCAAACGCCTGTTTCTCGATAGCCTTAGCGGTATGACACGGATTTCGACGAATCCAGCGAGGATTACCGACTTTTTCAGTGCGCTGATGAACGAACTGCGATCCCGGGGGGTCACGGTATTTGCATCTTGGGAAATGCGCGATCTATTTGGCTCCGAGGTCAGCGCGCCAAACTCCGACCTATCAAGCATCGTCGACAACCTCATGCTAATGCGGTTCTCAGAGAATCACTCTGAACTAAGCAGGACGCTTTCGATTCTTAAAGTACGTGATAGCGCTTACGACCCCTCGCGCTTTGAGGTCGTCATCCATGCCCAAGATCTTTTACTGAAAAAGGCTTCAAGACATGAACCATCAGTCCCCACTGAGTCATCTCCTGGTTCAAATTCTTAAGCTTTTGAGTGGGTTAAACTAAAATGACCACCATCCTGGTCGTCGACGACGAGTATTTGATCGCTGACATTCTCAGCTTCGCGCTGGAGGATGAAGGATTCATGGTGGTAACGGCCAGCAATGGTCGAAAAGGACTGGATGTGCTGGAAAGAGAAAGACCAGCCTTGATTATCACCGACTTTATGATGCCAGTCATGGACGGCTTAGAATTCGCCACAGCCGTCCGCGCACTTCCTTCCACCAATCATTTGCCGATTATTTTGATGAGCGGAGCCCAGGCACATATCGGTATGCAACGATCAGATTTATTTGATGTTGTATTGCCAAAACCATTCGATATCGATGTGATCATCACCGAGGTTAGAAAACTTCTAGCCTCCGAATAGCGGGCGTGTCCGTGGCTGCGGCGTTTGTAACCTCTGCATCATGTCTCGTCACTGCTCTTTCTTTTTGAAGCAACGATAGCGATCAGCCGAGTGCGCAAACTTGCGGTCACTTGCTCTCCTGCTGACCTTGTTCTAGATGCACGTAGGCAGCCTTTTCGGCAGCGGCGATCGCTTCTTCCATCGCTTTATGCATGTCTTCGTTGATCAGGTCGGCAGCTCGCAGGCCCCACGCAAACCCTCGCGCCCGCTCAGCGCGGTGGGGAATCTTCGGAAGGGTGAGGTCTTGGCCAATACGGGCCAGTTCGCTGTTCCACGCAGCTCTCAAGAAATCTGTAGGCAGCGTAATACCGCTGGAGGAATCGTCGCGACGACCTGAGCCATACTGAGGACCGCCGGGGTTTGCGGTATTGGGAGGCATGGAACGACCTTTTGCGAACGTATGTAAGGGACTTTGAAACCAGAATAGGGAGTGTCGGTATGCCAGTCTAGGGGGCTGGACGCCACCAGGATAAAAAAGCCCCCCGCACCTGGTGAAGGTGCGGGGGCCTTTTTAACTTATGGGCGATGTCAGATGTTCATAAGCAGTTCACGGGCCCGATTTTACTGAATCAGTGATCTCGAAATTAGCGCGACTGTTCATCGATGAATGTTCACGGACCTAGTTTTCCCCGCCATCCTTAGCCCCGTCGCCCGGCCTGTGACGGTCCCAGTCCAGAGGCTAAGCCCTTAATGCTGGAGTTCGGAAGGTGAGTTTGCCGGATGCTTACGAAAAGCGTGTGGCACAGATAGGAGAAAAAATCTGAGAAAATGGATGGTAAGGAGATCCCGCTTTTTCTTTGTCCCTCAAATATAACAACTCCGTTTTATTTTTTGTTTTATAGGGTTGACATTCGGAAATCATACAGAATTGTGATGTGAATCACGGAAAGTGGCTGATTTCTTTGGTTTCCGTTAGGTTTGTTTTTCAAGTGGCGTCTGTTGAACCCGTCGCAGCGACGACTTAAATGAAGCCGGTCAGCCTGTCATTTTTAGGGCTTTTTCGTGACCCTATCCGGGAGCTCGCAAGGGCAGAAAATAGGCTTGCTGAAAACCCTGGGGCAGATAAGCTGGTGTTGGACGTTCGCAAATCATCGCAGCGGGAGATGCTCCCGCTGTGTCACGGACGTCAAGGACGGGGAATTGCGGGAGGAAGTGCTGCTATGTATTGCAGGGCTTCCAAATTCATGCTCAGACCGAGTATGAAACAGGATCGCCATCCGTTGAGGGAGCGGTCGGATGCCTCCTCAACCCTCTGCCAGCGCTGCAGGACCCTGATCACAGCATTGATGTCGGTCGGGTCATCAAAATAAGCGTAAGGGTCGAGAAGTATTGAACCCCATAGGTCGCGGATTTCTCTGTGAAAACCTGCTGGCACGATAATGTTGTCGATGTGCCACTTTGCAGTTACCAGCTCAGCGCCCGTGACATCATAAGGGATAGCATTGACCTCTGGTGCCTTCCAAGGAGGTGAGATC
The DNA here is from genome assembly GCF_059419385.1 of Pseudomonas sp. GW821-FHT05H12. Lineage (NCBI taxonomy): Bacteria > Pseudomonadati > Pseudomonadota > Gammaproteobacteria > Pseudomonadales > Pseudomonadaceae > Pseudomonas > Pseudomonas sp. GW821-FHT05H12. The sequence goes on from NZ_JBWKRS010000009.1 coordinate 18,276, forward strand.
ACGATGAGCATGATTCTGCGCTCTGCAAAGGCATCGAAATAAGGGTGAATAGGGCGTTCGCCGTCAAGCGCACCTTTGGTGAGGTTGCCTCTCTTCGTGTTGCAGTTGAAGCAAGCAGGCACCAGATTCTTTGAGTAGAAAGAAAACTCCGCATAAAAGCTTTTTGGCAGGTAATGATCGAGGGTGCCAACACCTCGCCCTCCGCACACCGGACAGGCGCCCGCCAGCGAATATCTTAATTGCTCTATAAAACCCAACGCCAAGGGTGGGCTTGTGTAGAGATGTTGCAAATGGGCTTTCTTATCCTCAAATTGCTGATCAACATCAACCAGCCACGGATTACCACAGCCTCGATCGTATTCCGCAAACCGCTCTCTCATAGCTGGCATGTGCGCCACGATGGCTTGCGCATTATCGGATTTTGAAGCTTCAAGAAGCTGCAAGTTTTCAATGTCATCTACGACGGGTAGCGGGATCTTACGCATTTTCGCTATCCATTTTTTTATGAAGCAGCATCAACGCTTCAGTACTTAGCTCACCCGAATACTTTTGCAAGGCCTCGGTAAATGTGCTGCTCTGATTTTTGGCATGAACGACGAGCTCCTCATAAAGGTGCATGGGAAGATCGTCGCCAAACACTTCATTAGAAATGGACGCAACGTTTGCCCCCAGGGTTTGGAGGCGAGGGTGGCTCACCTTTATTAACCCCTCTGACTCCCACATGACATGCACCTGAGCGCTTTGGACTTCGCGAACTACGAATGGTGAATGGGTCGCTATAATTGCTATGGACTGTGTTGCTTCTAGGATTTTATTGAGCGTTCGCATGAACCTTGAAATAAGGTTCGGATGCAAGAAGTTTTCAGGCTCATCAATGATAAACGCGGAAGAAGGGCCAGCGTTTGCAAGCGCTATCAGGCAAAAATTAATGAATGACTGCTGTCCCAAACTCAGGGGTCGTTCGCTGCCTCGCTCGTCGACAAACTTAATTGGACGGGAGTGATCAATCTGTGCGATCTGTTTCAGCTGGCTGAATTCTCCACCCCTCATCCAATCTTCAAAATTGGCGTGACCGTCTCGTTTGTTAGAGTTGGGCTCGTTATTGTTCGGGTGGTCGATCGGAATGTATAGCTGAAGATTTGGGAATTCAGCGGCGAGGACTTCTCGAAAAATGTCCAATGATTTATACATGGGGCCAAGACTGCGGGCGACATCGACCAGCAGTTGTGTCATAGGCACTGAGTCATATTTTTTGGGCGTAGCGGGGTTAAACGTGAATATCCGGGCTCTACCCATGCCTGCTTCTGAAGCAGGTGTAAACTGGCGGCGTGATGAGGTGTGAATGAAGGCCAGAACCTGATTAAGATCTGGGCGATTGGTGATCTCTACGCTCTTATTTTTTGTATCCGCCAAGCCGCGCGCCAGCTTTGCAAGCGATGCAGTTTTACCTGATCCGTTTTGGCCGATTATGACTGAAATTCGTCCTCTGAAGAAGTTTGACTTGTCGAATAGAAAGTTGAACGTAACGTTCGGCCCTTTTCCTATTAAAGCGGCGCTGAAGGTCTGGCGGGCATCCGCTACTTTGATGCTCAATCCTTGGATAATTCTCTTTGCCCGACGGAAGGCGAAATAAGCTTCGCTTGATCTGATAAAGCCCAAAGAAAATTCGGAAGAAGAGGTGAAACCGCGCCAGGATACATGGAACCCAGTCGCCACAGCGATGTCTTGAGCGGCTGTTAATAGCTCTCGTGCCCGCTTGGCTCCGAAGATGTTGTGCAGAAGATTGTAAGATTTGCTGTCGGAAAGTAAAGTTCTGAACGGTACTTTGAGCGAGCGGGCATCAATAGGCTCATGACTTTGTAATACGCTGTTGAAAAACTCATTCAGGTTGTTGTTTCCTTGGATGGCGCAGTGCCCATTGAAACTCTCGTATGCGCCGTCATATGTCCTGAAGTAGATTGCGCACCCCATTCCAAACTTTGTGTCTTTTCGATTGCTCAGCTTAGGTGTGATGACGATATCGTGTGAGTTTTTGTTAAAGTTGGGATAAGGGTCATGGTAGAAACAAACTGTGACGGGTTCCGTCGGAGATGCCTTTTTTGTCTTCATTGAATTGGGTATCATTCGGGCAATAGAGTGTTTTGGAGACGCCGCTATCTATTAGCAGGGCTTAGTTATGCTGTGGCGAAATGATATCACGACAATTGATGCCTCTACTGCACAGATAGCTCAGGCCAATCGTTACTGATCGATCACCGGCTCAGCGTGAGGAGGTGGATGTAATGGAGTTGAACCATTCCAAAGTCGATGCCGGATGCGGCTAATTGGTTAATCTAATCCGGGAGGCTCTTGCGGGTTAGATAGCGAGACAAAGCGGCCTGTGGCTCGGCACCAGGCGATCGTTGTGCCTGACTAGCTCTCGCCACTTTGGTGAATCCACGTTGCGTATGCCGATATCAACGTTTCGGGCAGGCTGGGTAGATTCCGCTCGGCCTGTGCGATCTCCGGAGCACTTTTGATGCATTCAGCTAGCCAGGTGATTAGCCGAAGGCGTGAGGTAGGGCATCGCATTACTTGACTTTCCAGAGCGTCGGCCAAACTACCCGAGCAAAAGAAGATCAACGTCTGCTTGGCTTGATCAAACACGCTTGGCTAGAAAGCGGAGGTGTATACGGCTACCGCAAAATTCACGATGACCTACGTGAACTGGGAAAGGCATGCGGGCGAAATCGAGTCGGGCGCTTGATGCAGGCGGAGGGGCAGCTTCGATATGGCTGTAGCCCTGGTCGAGCACCAGACTTGCAGCTTCGCGCTTGAACTCGGGCGTAAAGGAACGACGTTGCTTGGTCATCGGACACCTCTCTATGGCGAGCATTCTCGCCTAAATGGGTGTCCGGTTTCATTAGACCACTACAATGAGCCCACACCTGATTTTCTAGGCCCGTAGCTAAGAGAAGCTAGATAACTGTTTTGCAGAGCCATCCTCTCTCTCCCGATTTTCTTAATTTTAATCAGCTTCTGCTCCTTCCACTCAACAACCTTGGTTCAGCTATTTCCCGCTTTATTCCGAGCAAAAATATCAGCAACGCAGCCAGCAGAAGTACGCTAGTGATCCAGTGCAGTTGTGAAACATCAATTCCACGCGCGATAGCGGCACCGCCGATGGCTGCTCCAGTCGCAAAGCCGATGTAAATGACGGAATGATTCAGTGCAATTAGAAGGGCGCTATTTTGCGGCGCCAGGTTGATCAAGCGTGCCTGTTGAGGAGCGAAGGTCGCCCAACCGGTGATCGACCATATGGCTAATGCACATGCGGTAGTTAACGTAGAAGTCGCACTTATCTGCATCATGGCTTGATTGATGGCTGCGATAGCCAAGCAAAATGCGAGAGGTGTTGTTACGCCAAAACGGTCGAGAAGACGACCGCCCAACTGGCTACCGATCAGCCCTCCGACACCGTATACGAAGAACAAAAAAATCACTGTCTGAGGATCATGACGCTCTGCAAGCATGGCGCCCAAATACGTGTAGCTAGTCAGGTTTGCGGTGTTCCAAAGCAAGCTGGGCAGCAAGGCCAGCAGAACCGTTGGCCGTATAAGGGGCGCAAATCGTGCTGCGTAAGTCAGCCGACTCGTATTCAGGTGTGATTGGTTTGCAAACGTACGACATGAAAGTGCAAATACAGCCCCCCCCGAGAGGGTCGCCACGAGCCAGAATGTAGCTCTCCAGCCAATCGCGTGGCCAATGGCCGCGCCGATTGGAACGCCAAAAACCGCGGCCGCAGTCAATCCCAATGCAACGGCGGACAGGGCCGCACCCTTGCGATTGGCTGGCGCAAGAGCGGTGGCCAGGGCATAGGCGGTTGAGGTGTACAGCGCTGCTGCGATGCCTGCAATGGCACGGGCGACCATCAGCAGTTCATAGGATTGAGCCAGGGCACAAAGGAAATTGCCGACAGCGAACATGGCCAGTGCTGAGATACACACACGCCGTTGGTTCAGTGTTGCAGTCATTGGCACTATCAATGGCGCGGCCAAGGCGTAAGTGAGGGCGTATGCGGTGACTGTAAGGCCCGCTGACTCGAGGCTGGTGCTCAGGTCTTGTGCCATGAGTGACAATACGCCGGAGACTACAAAGACGTCTGTTCCTATGGCGAAGGTGCCCAATGCAAGCAGCCAGATGACAGGGTTCAGTGCTGTGGTGGGTGCTTTACTCATCAATCATTCATCACTCTTTGCGCGTTCAACCCTCATGCAAATGTTTCGTCGAGCCAATCAAAAATAGTCTGATGAACGCGACTCATCGCCCCCATATGGCAATGCTCCCCGGCACCTTCGGAGGTCAGCAGTAGAGCCAGATGTTTTGGGCAGGTTAATACCGCATACACCTGCTCGGGTTGCCCTTTTAAAAACTGATCGTTTTCGGCGTCCAATACCAAGGTGGCAGCCTTGATCAAGTGAGCGCAGTCTTTCAGCGTGTACTGTCTGGTCATGCGGATAAACTCGGCGCCGGAGGTAACGCCAAACGTCCATTTGCCGTTATCAAGTGCCCATCGCTTGCCCGTGTTCAGGCGTCTGGCCAGGTTCAGCAACGGTTCCGCGAGGCTGTCCTGCTTGTTCGAGATCCATGTGGTCAGGAAAGAAGGGAGTGCGTTTCTAAACGCAAAATTAAAATCATAAAGCCCGTCATCCAGGATGATTGCAGCGACGCGATGCTCATACGCTGCAGCACGCGCGACCAGGTAGCCGCCAAGGCTGTATCCGAACAATGCGATCTTGTCGGCGAGCACTTCCGCACGCGTCAATGCAAAATCGATGACAGTCGTAATCACCGCCTCCCAGTCGTGCCGAAAGGGAATTCGCTGATCGCGAATAACCGATCCCTGGCCTGGGCCGTCAAACGCCAACACGTTATACCCACGTAACAGCGCCGCTGCGGCGATTGCGTAATAGGACTCTTCCTGAGTGGAGTCAAAGCCGTTGTTATAGATGATTGTGGGTTTGGGACTGCCCGAATGATCAGCCAGGAAAAGGTACCCCGGAAGGGTCGTTCCCTCATAAGGGATGGATACTATTTCGAAGGGGGTATCCAGAAGCTGTGCTGCCGAAATGAATGCCTCACGCGAGGCGTTACTGATTCGCGCAACGTCTTTATCCGTTTCAGGGTTGGCGCGTTTGAAAAACTCGGCCGTCCTGTAGTAATTAGCCGCTCTGAAAAAAGCTTCACGGGCGCTGACTCGGTGGCCACGCGCCAGAGAATGCTCTGCCAATCTCGCAACACGGTCCGCGGTGGCTTCCCACTCCCGTAGCCATGCTTCTTCGTTTCCTTCTGGAATGGCTTTAGCTGTCATAAGTACTTCGCCCAAATCAGCACCGCTGTAGCCAGCAAAACCGGCGGTTCTGAGGGTTTCGAAAGAAAAAGACTCATTTTTGAAAAGGAATTTCATTGCAGACACCCCGGCGCAGAAAATGGAATCGTATTCTCAGTGATGGAGCAAATGCAACGTTAATGTTCGATCGATAAATAAAGCGGATGAGTATTTGATTGAATCATAGACGTACATTCGGGAGTGCCGGCTCGATTACAGGGTTTCGATCATTTTGGCTTTACTAAAGGCATCCCGAGTGGAATGGCGCGCTTTGCCACGTCATCTGATCAAAGCAATTCGCTTAGAAATTCGATGAACGCATTGACTCTTCTAGAGCCTCGATAATTGGGCAGATAGAGCGCTGAGATGGCCGAGCTCGCGCTATTGGGGTTGACCACAAAAGATTCAAACAAGGACGTCAGCCTTCCGCTTTCGATATCTTCGCTGACGAGCCAGTCAGGCAACAGTGCCACGCCACCGCCTGCCAGTGCGACTTCGCGCAAGACTTCGGCATTGTTACTTTTGAACCGGCCATCAACCGATACGCGGACCTCCCCACTGTCTTCCTGAAAGGTCCAGACCTGCTGCTGAGGGCCATAGCTGAAGCGCATACAGTCATGTTGCAACAGGTCGGTTGGCTGCTTTGGAAAGCCGCGTACGTCCAGGTATTCGGGGCTGGCGACTACTTTTCGGCGAAACGTACCTATGGCGCGGCTGACCACTCCGTCCATGGTTGCTGCTGTTCCCAGTCTGATAGAAAGATCGATACGCTCACCGAGCAAATCGACGATGTCATCCGACAAGGTCATATCTAATTCAAGGTCTGGATAGCGCTGTAGAAATGCACCGATATGAGGGCTGATCAATCGTCGTCCAAACGCGACAGGCACTGAAATACGTAATTGCCCGGTAGGTGCATCACCCCGATCCGTGACCGACGCATCAGCGTCAGCCATGGCACTCAGAATTTCCCGAGCCTTCAAATAATATGCGGAGCCCGCGTCAGACAAGGTGACTTGACGGGTTGAGCGATTGAGCAATACAGCGCCTAGTTCGGCTTCCAGCCCATCGATCATTCGCGTTACCGAAGAGGTTGCCAGGCCCAATTGTCTGGCCGCAGATGAAAAGCCCTTGGAGTCGACGGTCTGCACGAACATCTTCAGGGCCAGCAGCTTGTCCATAACACTCCTTAAACGGTATCAGCGCGTCTGTTGGTGCAGTTGATAGGAGGCATTTAATCGATCAGAAATTCTTCTCTGACCGCGCATGTCGAGATCCGCAGGGTGCTTTGCGCATTGCGCAAGATTGTGTTGCAGATCGCACCGATTCTCCTGTTGAGACAGCGCCGCTACCTTGCACGCCTGAAACCTATTCATGCGCGGCGTAGCCCGCTTATCTACAGGAACGCCTATGAAACTTTTCGACCCCATTACAATTGGCACTCACACTCTCAAGCATCGTATCGCGATGGCTCCTCTGACGCGCTCGCGTGCCGGTCAACCAGGTAACGTGCCGACGCAGTTGAATGTCGAGTATTACCGTCAACGTGCAAGCGCCGCGCTAATCATCACAGAGGCTTCTCAAATTTCACAGCAGGGTCAAGGTTACGCCTGGACTCCAGGTATCTACACGCCCGAGCAAGTTGCTGGATGGAAGGCCGTCAGCGATGCCGTTCATGCCGAAGGCGGTACGATATTCTTGCAGCTTTGGCACGTGGGTCGTATCTCCCATCCCAGTTTTCAACCCAACGGTGGATTGCCGGTCGGGCCGAGTGCTTTGAGTGTAGAGGGCGGCAAGACATTCATTATTGATGAAGAAGGCAATGGCGTCTGGGGTGACGTTCCAGTACCACAGGCCCTGACAATCGAGGGTATCCAGTCAATTATTCAGGACTACCGTGTTGCCGCGCGTAATGCTGTACTGGCGGGTATGGATGGCGTAGAAATCCATTCTGGCAATGGGTATCTGCTAGACCAGTTCATCGATTCCAACAGCAATAAGCGTGATGATATTTACGGAGGGAGTATTGAGAATCGTGCTCGACTTTTGCTCGAAGTCACTCAGGCAGTGATTGAGGAAGTGGGGGCTCACCGTGTCGCGGTACGCCTGACGCCCATGGGGCGTTTCATGGGCATGGGAGATGCGACACCAGAAGCGACATTCGGTTATGTGGTGACGCAGCTCAACACGATGAATCTGGCCTATCTGCACCTGGTCGAACCGGTCATTGTGGGCATCGAGCGAGATGAAAACTTCGATCCGCGCTGGGACACGATCATCAAGCAGCTTCGTGAGAGTTACAGCGGTGTGCTGATGCTCGCCGGTGGGTACGATCAAAAGACTGCCGAGGCTGCACTCGAAAGTGGGCGAGGGGACATCATTGCATTCGGGCGTAACTTCCTCGCCAACCCCGATCTCCCAGCGCGTTTCAAGGCAAACCAGCAGTTGAATCCGGCTGATGGCGCCACGTTCTTTGGTGGCGATGCGACGGGTTACACCGATTACCCCGCTCTGGCAGATCATGCCTGAACTGGCGCGTGAACGTTGAACCCCATCGGTAGAGAGCCTGGCCATTCATAGCCAGTGCATTCTTTTGTTTTGTATGATGCCTCAATCAGCTCGAGCGAGGCGTTATGCAAGACTCAAAAAAGGTCAACAACAAGGCCTCCGGCAAGGTGGCGCAGACAGCCGCTGTGGTCAAATCGACCGCACGGCGTTTGTCGCCCGAAGTCAGAGAACAGCAAATCGTGCAGAAGGCGATAGAGCATTTTGCGACGTGCGGATTTTCGGGCAGTACGCGCGAACTGGCGCGCCAACTTGACGTCACCCAACCGCTGCTCTACCGATACTTCCCCAGCAAAGAAGCACTGATTGACCGCGTATACGATGAGGTCTATCAGTGGGATGACGCTTGGGAGTCCATCATAAAAGACCGCTCGGAAGGTCTTCAGTCTCGCTTGGTGCGTTTCTATACCGCTTATGCCCAGGTGATCCTGCGACGAGAATGGATTCGTATCTTCGTGTTTGCCGGTTTGACTCGCGAAGGTATCAATGATCGCTATCTGGCCAAATTGCGCGAGCGGGTCTTCATTCCCGTTATCGCGGAAATTCGCCACGCGCATGGTCTGGCGCCGTCAGCGAGTGCGACGATCAGTGAAAGCGAACTCGAACTGATCTGGAGTTTGCACGCCAGTATTTTTTACGTGGGCGTTCGAAAGTGGATCTACGATCTTCCCGTGACTGAGGACATAGACGTGCTGATCAAGCAAATGGTCGACGCGTTCCTCAACGGCAGCCCTCACACCCTGCAACAACTGGATAGCGACGCGCTCGACATCCACTCTTGAGTTGAACAGCGATGCCGCCCCTGTGCGGCGTTGAACACTGCTTTTAGACGTCTGCATTACTGGCTGTCATTACTTTCCTTGGCGATTTGCGCAAAGGGTGATGGATGGCGCGCCCCCCGCTTTCGCGCTAAGAAAACTCCCTGATACCCGCCTGATAAGCCTTCCGAATCGGCGGCACGCAGCATTGCGCGCACAAAAATATGCCCCCCAACCTATTTACTTCAAATTCGTGAAGCTCTATTGTTTATCAGGTGATAAATAAACACAAAACGTTGGAGGCATCATGCAAGTCTTGAAGCTCGCTCACTATTCAATACGCTCGTTCGATCTGGAAAAATCGAGCCGATTTTATGAAAAAGTGCTTGGGTTTACTCCCGGCTACCGGCCGCCGTTCGATTTTCCCGGCGTCTGGCTGTACATGGGCGGCGACGAGAAGGATTACGGCACGGTTCACATTATCGGGATTGATCCGAATAACCCCGAAGGCCTCAAGCAATACCTGGGTGATAAAGAAATCCTGCAGACCGGCACCGGTACCGTCGACCATATTGCGTTTCTGGTCACCGGCCTGGTCGATTTCTGGAGCGTTTTCAAAGCCGAAGGGGTTGCTTGGCGTGACCGCACCGTTCCCAGTCTTGGCCTTCATCAGGTGTTTATCGAAGACCCTTCAGGCGTGACCATCGAGCTCAATTTTCCGGCATCGGAAATTCAAGCGGTCGGTTCTTATGCAGACCATGTGGCGGCCATGGGAGGAGAGCGGTCATGACTCATTCTTCGAACAAGCGCCGGGCTATTGTTGTGGGTGGTTCTCTGGGAGGGCTGTTTGCAGCGAATATGCTATTGCGCAAAGGTTGGGATGTAGAGGTCTTCGAGCGCGTGCCGGATGAGCTTGCCGGACGTGGCGCCGGCATCGTGACGCACCCTGAGTTGTACGAGGCGATGGCAGTGGCGGGTATTCCTCTCGACACTTCCATCGGTATCGATGTGCATTCACGCGTTACCCTGGCGCAGGGCGGTAGCGTCGTACTTGAGACGGCACACCCGCAGACTTTGACCGCGTGGGGGAAGATGTACCAGGTGCTTCGCGCGGCTTTTCCAGATCCTCAGTACCGCTGCGGTGGCAATGTCATCTCGGTCGAAAGTACTCCGACGCACGCCAGTGTCACGTTGGCCGACGGGACAACCCACCAGGCCGATCTCATTATCGCCGCGGATGGATTTCGCTCGACCATTCGCCAGCATTTTTTACCAGACGTGCACCTGCAATATGCCGGGTATGTTGCCTGGCGCGGACTGGTTGATGAAAGTGCGCTCTGCGACGCCACTCACACGGCGCTTTTCGACAAGTTTGCATTTTGTTTGCCGCCTCAAGAGCAAATTCTGGGCTACCCCGTAGCCGGGCATTCCAATAGTACGGCTGCAGGCCAGCGTCGCTACAACTTTGTGTGGTATCGCGCGTGCGACGACGATGCCTTGCGCGACTTATTGAGGGATGAAAGCGGTAAACAATTTGAAGGCGGAATTCCTCCCGGGCTGATACGCGGTGACGTGCTTGATGCTATGTACAAGGCAGCCGATACCTTGCTGGCTCCCCAGTTTGCCGAAGTCGTAAGAAAGGCGTCTCAACCGCTGTTTCAGCCGATTTACGATCTTGAAGTTCCGAAGATGAACTTCGGCCGTATTGCTTTAATCGGTGACGCCGCGTTTGTAGTGCGTCCTCACTGCGGCATGGGTGTTACCAAGGCTGCCGGCGATGCTTTGGCCATTGTGGAAGCACTGGAGCGTCATGCATCTGTTGAGCTCGCATTGGCAGACTTCAGCGAACAGCGCTGCCAATTCGGGACGTCGATTGTTCAGCATGCGCGGCACTTGGGGGCCTATATGCAAGCGCAACTGAAAAATGAAGAAGAGCGCGAAATGGCTGAGTTGCATAGGACTCCGGAAGCCGTCATGCGTGAAACTGCCGTGCCTGTGAGCTTTTAATTCGGTCGTAAGCCCTTCTGCAGGAGATTCCTATGCAAGCTCTATATCCGCAAGACGGTGACCCGGCCGTGTCTGCCAATCAGTTGGAAAACGCCATCAGGAGTCCGATACTCGACAGCCCCGACTTTCGTGGGCTGGTCAAACAGCGTCGCAGATTTTCGTGGAGCATGAGCCTTCTCATGTTGACGGTCTATTTTGGATTCATCCTTTCCCTGGCCTTTATGCCCGAACGTTTGGGCACTCCGATTATTGAAGGGCAGCCCATTACCTGGGGCATCCCTGTCGGCTTTGGAATGTTTGCCTTCACCACGCTGCTGGTGGCCATCTATGTATGGCGCACTACGACCTGTTATGACCCGAAAATAAAAAAAATCATCAGGATCTTTCACACATGAAGCGTCTACTCATTGGAGCCACAGCCGTTGTTACTTCAGTGGTGGCACAGGCAGCCGAGCCCTCCATCGCCGCACAACAACATAGTTATTTAGCCATTGGTATGTTTTTAGCGTTCGTTATATTCACGCTATTTATTACGCGATGGGCTGCACGCAAAAACAACAGCGTCGCAGATCACTATGCTGCCGGTGGAAAAATCACCGGGTTCCAGAATGGTTGGGCCATCGCCGGGGACTATATGTCCGCCGCCTCGCTGCTTGGTATATCAGCACTGGTGTTTACCAACGGCTTTGATGGGTTGGTTTATTCAATTGGGTTTCTTGCAAGCTGGCCAATCATCCTGTTTTTGATTGCAGAGCCCTTGCGCAATTTGGGCCGTTATACGCTCGCGGATGTGCTGAGTTATCGGTTGAAGCAACGGCCTATACGCGCTTTTTCGGCATCCAGCTCGATCGTCATTGTTCTTCTGTACCTGGTGTCTCAGTTGGTAGGCGCCGGGAAGCTGGTGGAGCTGTTGTTCGGCTTTGATTACACGGCAGCCGTGCTGCTTGTAGGCACGCTCATGGTGATCTACGTTTTTTTTGGCGGGATGTTGGCCACTACCTGGATTCAGATTATCAAAGCAGTATTGCTGCTGACCGGCTGCGTTTTCATGGCGGTCATGGTCTTGGCCGAATTCGGCTTTAGTTTGAATCAGCTGTTTACTCAAGCAATCCGTGTCCATCCCTCTCATGTGGCAATCATGAGCCCCGGTGGGTTGATAAGTGATCCTGTGTCCGCGATCTCACTGGGCTTGGCACTTGTGTTTGGTACGGCAGGCCTTCCGCATATCCTTATGCGTTTCTTTACCGTAGGCAACGTGAAGGCAGCACGCCAAAGCATTCTTTATGCGACGGGTTTAGTCGGCATCGGCTATGCGCTAATTGTGATCATTGGTTTTGGCACCATCGCATTGGTTGCAGGCAACCCCGACTATCACGATCAGTCAGGCGGAATATTGGGCGGCGTGAATATGGTTGCGATTCATCTGGCACACCATGTCGGCGGCGAGGTGTTTCTTGGCTTCATGTGCGCGGTATCGTTTTCGACGATATTAGCGGTCGTGGCGGGGCTGACCCTTGCCGGCTCATCTGCTGTTTCACATGATCTCTATGCACATGCCTTGCGTCGCGGCGCGGCGAATGATCGTGAAGAGATGCTGGTGTCACGTGTGACCACTATTGTGCTGGGCGTTTTGTCGATTCTTCTGGCCATCGCGTTTGAAAAACAGAACATCGCTTTTATCGTGAGCTTAACGTTCTCCATCGCTGCCAGCTCCAATTTTCCAGTGCTGCTGCTGTCCATTTACTGGAAAGGCCTGACAACACGCGGCGCAGTGGTGGGCGGTTCCTTGGGACTGGTATCTGCAATCACCTTGTGCATTCTCAGCCCTACCGTTTGGGTCAAGATACTGCACCATCCGCAAGCCTGGTTCCCATACGAGTACCCGGCTCTATTTTCCATGTCGATAGCATTCATCGGTATCTTCCTGTTTTCCATCACAGACCGCTCTGCGGGCGCAGCGGGGGAGCGCGACCGATACGCAAACCAATTGGTAGATTCTGAACTGGGGACACCTGCAACGTGGAGCGCGCAGTTGAAGGTTGAGTGAGCATTATGAGAATCCTGCTCGTACGCCTTGCTCCAGGACTCAAGGTCAAGCCGGTTATTGCGCCATCAATCGTCGAAAATGCAGAGGGTACCGGCCGGTAACGCGCTTGAAGGCGCTGCTGAAGGCGCTCTCGGATGTATATCCGAAAGACCGTCCAATGTCCCCGATGGAGGCACGCGTCTCGCGCAGTGCACGCTCTGCGAGTCGCATGCGCCAATGGGTCAGGTAGGTCATTGGGGCGACACCGGCGACCGTTCTGAAGTGTAATGCGAACGTCGCTCGCGACATGGCGGCTGCCTTCGCCAATGCTTCGAGTTGCCAGGGATAGCCGGGATCGCCGTGCATCAATCGAAGCGCCGGCGCAATGCGCTTGTCGGTCACGGCCCTCAACCACCCCGGGTTCAGGGGGGCTTCAGTAACAAAATGAGCGCGCAGAGTCTGGATGAACATCAGGTGGGCAAGCTGTGCAGAGGCAACGCCAGAGCCCGGTGAATTGTCTTCGCGCTCCTGAATAAGGTCATCCATCAACCAGGAAAGTTTTAGCGCTTGACGCGACGTGCCCCGCACGTGAATGGTTGCCGGGATGGCGTCCAGAAACAGCCGATCGTAGTCAGAGCTAAGTTCCACACCTGCAACGATCACATAGCAGTCATCACCACTGCCAAGCTGGACCGTTGCGCCTACGCGATTCTTGATCACATCGCCGAGGTCCACTCGCGGTGCGCCAAGGTCGCTGGCGAGGGTGAGCGAGCGAGGCCTCGAAGAGAGAAACACATCACCTTCCTCCAGCAGGATGGGCGTCGCTTCGTCATCGAACGAGAGCCAGCAGCTGCCGCGAGCCACCCCCCAGAACTTGATCGTGTCCGGCGCTGGGATGGCTATCGCCCAGGCACCGCCTGCCACCAGTCCGCCGGACATGACGGATCGTGCGTTCACGAAATGTAGGAACTCTGAAAGGGGATCGCTGTGCATGCTCAGACGATGACGCAAGTAATGCAGAGGATCAAGCATTAATAATCTGGAGTTAGAGCGTTATCTTGCAGGTGTACCGGGGGAGAGCCACCGGACAGCACGCCCTTCGCGATGATTGCGGTGGGCCTACTCATTGAACGACTACTCGTCTAAAAGGGCACCCATGACACAGCGCACTTGGTTTATTACTGGCGTCAACAGCGGTTTCGGCCGCGTCATGACAGAGCAATTGCTCGCCCGCGGTGATCGGGTGGCAGGTACCACGCGCAAGATGGAAGCACTGAGCGATCTCAAGGACAAGTATGGCGATCAACTGTGGCTCGCCCACTTGGATATGACGGACACCGTCGGCATCCAACAAGTGGTGAGCAACGCTTTCGGTGCGCTTGGCAAGATCGATGTCATTGTCAGCAATGCAGGCTATGGCTTATTTGGCGCAGCGGAAGAGCTGAGTGACGAACAGGTCAACCATCAACTGTCGACAAACCTGATTGGTCCAATCATGTTGATTCGCGCGGCCTTGCCTCACTTGCGTGCGCAATGGGGTGGCCGAATCATCGGCCTTTCGACGTTCGGCGGGCAGGCAGTGCTGCCCGGTGGCTCGCTTTATCACGCGAGCAAATGGGGTCTGGAGGGTTTTCTGGATTCTTTGTCCATTGAGCTTGCACCTTTCAAGATCGGCGTCACGATTATTGAGCCCGGCAGCGCACGCACCAATTTCCGTTTCGGTGGTGCACAGCTCGGTAAGCCTCTAGCTGCTTACAAGGACACTCCGGCTGGGATGGTGCATGTGATGATCAAAGATACCTCGCGCCAGCCTGTCGGAGACCCGACGAAGATGGCGGAAATAATCCTCGACAGTGTCGATCACGAACCTGCACCGAAACGGATTGTTCTAGGCTCCGACTCTTGGGGCATCCTCTTCAAGGCGTTGACTGATCGGTTAGCGGCGGTCGCGACTCAGAAGGATCTCGCTGCTTCGACGGACGTCCTGGCCAGCGCATGATTTTTCGGGAGCGTCTTTGCGGAGCCGGATGTCGATCAGGGTTGCGATCATGAATTTCAGCATTCGCCACCGCGACCAGTGCCCGATCATCATGCTTTTTGTGGGCGATCCATCACCAGCAACGTGGAGGTAGCGCTTGCGTAGATGCGCTCGTCGGGGCCCTTCAAGGTAGCCTCGGCAAACGCCGCCCGCCGGCCGACCGAGATGACACGGCCCTCTGCGCGCAGTGGGCCTGTCTCAGTGGTAATGGGGCGCAAGTATGAAACTTTCAGTTCAAGGGTTGTGTAGGCCTGGGTGGCTGAAAGCGTTGAGTGAACGGCGCACCCGCATGCCGAGTCGAGCAGCGTTGCAGCATACCCGCCGTGGACCGTGCCGATCGGGTTGTAAGCATGCAGGCCGGGCGTGCCTGTAAAGACCGCCCACCCGTCACCTGCCTCGACAAACGTGAAGTCGAGCGAATCGCCAATCGGCGGTCGTCCCCCGGCTGAAATCAAAGCCTGGAGGGTTTCAAGTCCGGATAGGCCGGGTGCAACTTCATTGACTAGATTCACTGATATTTCTCCAGTTGGGCCGCAGCGTTCTCGCTGGCCGGACGATGCAACGTTACTGAGCGCCTGATGCGTGGCGGCTCCTGTCGTTTAAACTCAATGGGCATTCGCGGACGGCTGCTTCGGTGGCTGCACCTTGTGCATCAACGGCACCAGCAACACCGCGACAACAAAGCACGCCATGATCATCAGGAACGCGTCGGCATAGGTCAGCGTCTGCGCCTCACGCCATGTCAGCGCCCACAGTTGATGCAGTGCGAACTGGCTCGCATCCAGGCTGTTTTGCCCAAGCAACTGAGCGTTACCCGAAAGCTGATCAAGCCAGACATTCATGGATTCGTTCTGGATGTTCAGGTGCTCGGCGAGGCGAAGGAAATGCAGGTTGGTGCGGTCGTTGAGCACCGTAGCGCAAGCGGCGATGCCGATGGCGCCGCCGAGGTTACGCATCAGGTTGAATAGTCCGGAGGCGAGTTTCAGCCGGTCGGGGGCCAGTGCACCGAGGGTCAGGGTCACCACGGGTGGCACGGTTATTTGTTGGGCGAACCCGCGTATGGCTTGCGGCAACAGCAGCTCCTTGGCGCCCCAGTCGTGGGTGATGGGGGAGAAGTCCCACATCGACAGGGCGAACAGCGATAAGCCGAACATCAGGATCCAGCGTAAGTCGAAACGGCTGGCCAGCACTGCGTACACCGGGATGGCCAGCAACTGGAACACCCCCGTGGAAAACACTGCAAGGCCGATATCCAGCGAGCCATACCCACGCACTCGGCCAAGAAACAGCGGCGTGAGGTAGATGGTGGCGAAAATACCGATGCCGGTTATGAACGAAAACAGGCAGCCCAGGGCGAAGTTTCGGTCCCGCAGAGCGCGCAGGTCGACAATCGGCTCCTTGATTTCTAGGCAGCGCCAGATAAACAGGCCGCCGCTGATGGCGGTGATCCAGGTAGTGGTGGCGATGGTGCTGTCACTGAACCAGTTCCAGCGCGGGCCTTCTTCGAGGGTGTATTCCAGGCAGCCGAGAAACACCGCCATCAAGCCCATGCCGATGTAGTCGGCACCCTTGAGCAACGACGGGTTGGGGCGGTCGACCTTAACCAGCATCGGCACGGCAAAGGTCACAAACAGGCCGGGCAGCAGGTTGATGTAGAACAGCCAGTGCCAGGAGGAAATGTCGGTGATCCAGCCGCCGACAGCCGGGCCCAACGTGGGCGCGAGGGACGCGATGGCGCCGATGGTAGACGCGGCGATCACCCGTTGCTTGCCGTTGAAATACATGAACGCGGTGGTGAACACCAACGGGATCATCGAGCCCCCCAGAAACCCCTGCAAGGCGCGAAACGCGATCATGCTCTGGATGTTCCAGGCCAGCGCGCAGAGCAGGCTGGTCAAGGTAAAACCCGCCGCCGAGGCCGCGAACAGCCAGCGTGTGCTCATCACCCGTGAGAGCCAGCCCGACATCGGGATCACGATGATTTCGGCGATCAGGTAGGCGGTCTGCACCCATGCCGTATCGTCCGCACCGGCAGACAACCCGCCGCCGATGTCCTTGAGCGAGGCGGACACGATCTGGATATCGATCAGGGCGATGAGCATGCCCACACACATGGTGGCGAAGGCCGCGACCTTTTGCGCGGTGCTGAGGGTGGGCAACGGGCTGCTCATAGCTGGGCCTTGAGTGCGCTGGCCTGGTCGTCGAACACCTCCTGGGTGTTGACCTTGGCCATCACCGACAAGCCCGGGCGCAGGGCGCCGAAGTCGGCGTCGCTGCTGTCGAGGCGCACACGTACCGGCACACGTTGCACGATCTTGGTGAAGTTGCCGGTGGCATTCTCCGGCGGCAACACGCTGAACTGTGCACCGGTGGCGGGGGCCAGGCTCTCGATGTGCCCGTGGAATTCACGGCCGGGGAGGATGTCGGCGCGGATACTCACGCTTTGCCCGATCTGCAGGCGCCCCAACTGGTCTTCCTTGAAGTTGGCGTCTACCCAAAGCCCTTTTGCCGGTACCACCGAGATCAGTTGGCTGCCGGCCGCGGCGTAGGCTCCGACCCGGGCGCGGCGGTTGCCCACATACCCGTCCACCGGTGCTCGCAGTTCGGTGTAGCCGATATTCAGTTGGGCCTGGTCGCGTTCGGCTTGCGCCTGTTGCAGCGCGGAGCGCGCCTGGCCGCGCTGGGTTTCAATCACGTCGATTTGCCGGCGTGCGGCCATCAACCCGGCTTGCGCCCGGGAGTGGTCGGCACGGGCGGTTTTCCACACCGCGTTGACCTTTTGCGCGCTTTCGACCGACACAGCCTGGCTGCGCACCAGGTTCTGGTACCGCGTTTGATCATCGCCCGCCCGTTGCGACTCGGCGTCGGTGGCGTCGATCTGTGCCTTGGCCTGGTTGATCACCGCCAGTTGCAGTTGTTCGGTGGCATCCAGGTTGGCCAGGCTGGCTTGTTGCGCGGCCACGGCGCCATCGGCCTTGGCCAGGGCGGTGCGGTAGTCACTCACGTCGATGCGCGCCAATACGTCGCCAGCATGCACGAACTGATTGTCCAGCACCGTCACTTCGCTGATATAGCCGGGCACCTTGGCGCTGATCACGGTCACATCCGCGCCCACATAGGCATCGTCGGTGTCTTCAACAAATCGACTGACCAGCCACCAGTGGCTCGCGTACCACACGCCGCCTGCCACAGCGAGGGTCAGCAAACCCAGCCGCACTGCCTGTTTGCGCCGGGATGGTTTTGCGGGTTCGGGCACAGCGCTGACTGGAGCGTCCATGGCGAAATGACCTCATTCAAAATTAGTGGGGGAAGGGGCTGACCAGTTGATCTTTGTCGGCATAGGCGCGGCCGGTTCGCGCGCGCCATAGCGTCAACGTCTCGGCATCGGCGGCAACATGCACTCGGTGGTCATCGCGGGTGATGGGTTTGCCAGTGTTGGTGTCCATTAACCCCAGTGCCACGGGGCGCCCAGTGGCTTCGTCGGCGAGAAACACCTTGTTCGAGCCCTCTGCATGCCGCGTACCCCAGGCCATCAGCGTGAGGATGACTTGCCGCAGGTCCCTGCCGGATTCGGTGAGGTGGTACTCATGGCGCGGCGGGTTGTTCTGGTACGAGTGCCGCTCCAGCAACCCGTTGGCCACTAACGTGTTCAAGCGGCGGGTCAGGGTGTTTGAAGCGATGCCGAGGCTGGCAAGAAATTCATCGAAGCGGCGCAATCCGTAGAACGCATCCCTCAGGATCAACAGGCTCCAGCCATCACCAATGTGCTCCAGAGCACGGGCGACCGGACAGGACATGGGCTGGAAGCTGGCTTTTTTCATCATGGTCACCTGCGTCAGTCGAGCAATATTACATGCGTAATATTGCATGGTGACTTTCATGATGAAAGCTACTTTAGAAATTATTTGTTACGTTGGGCTGGGTAGGGGCGCTTGGCCCTAAAACGAAAGGAAACGAAGTCGTGCCGTATGGAAGGCACGCGGACCCCGGAAATCATCTTCAAAGCTCGTGATTTACCGTCTGTTGTGCCTCTGCCAACAACCAGTCCCGAAATGTCGCCAACTTGGGCAAGCTCGCACACTCAGGTCGATAAACGACGTAGTAGGCCAGCTCCGATGCAACACTGATGTCTGGAAACAACCGCACCAACCGTCCGCTTGCCAGGTCGTCGTGGGCCATGACGCTGCGTGCAAGTGCGACGCCGTGCCCCTCAACCGCAGCCTGCAACACGGCGGCGGAATTGTTGATTTGCATGCCCCGCATGGAGCGGGTGTCTTTCGCCCCGGCTTTCTGCATCCAGGTTTCCCAGCTTGGAAAACCGGTATGGCTATCCATTGAGAGGTCGTGAATCAACATCTCCTGCGCCAAGTCATTGGGCTTTTGCAAACGCGAGTGCTCGCGCAGCAATTGTGGTGAGCACACCGGATAGACCTCTTCATCCATCAGTTTTTCGGCGCTCAACCCTGGCCACCGCCCCGTGCCATAACGCACACCGATATCGATCCGCTGCGCGACGAAATCCACCGGTTTGAGGTTGGTATCCAGGCGCACGTCTGTTTCGGGGCAAACCGCCTGGAAGCGCTCGATGCGAGGCAGCAGCCATTTGGCGGCAAACGCCGGGCTCACGGCCACGGTCAATACGCCGGTGATCGAACTTTCCCGCAGTCGCTCCATCCCCAGCGTCAGCCTGTCGAAACCTGCGCGGATGTCGGGCAGCGCGCGCTCGGCCACTTCCGTAGGCACAAGCCTTGCCCGGCCACTGTTGACGCGCACAAACAGTGGGCTACCGAGCCATTCCTCCAGCGTGCGTACCAACTGACCGACCGCCGCGGGTGTGACGTTGAGTTCGACCGCCGCCGCAGAAAAGCTCTGATGGCGGGCGCTGGCCTCGAAGGCGCGCAGGGCGTTCAGATGGACCGGTGATTTCACGGTGATAAAGTTTTTCTTTCAGGGATTGACACTTTATCTCGTTTGTCTGCAGCCGTGAAGAAGAGAAAAATCAACTCCATGCCAGCTAATCATCTGTTTGATGGGTGAGGGCATAGGCTCGTGAATACCATTGAAACCAATAGTTTTTCTTCCACTTAAGTCCTGCCAGGCGGCGGGCGCACAGAGAGAATTTCAAGATGAGCAATCAATTCAAGGGCAAGAAACTGCTGGTTGTCGGTGGCACCAGCGGCATGGGCCTGCAGACGGCGCGCACCGTACTGGCCGAGGGCGGCAGCGTGGTCATCGTGGGCAACCGCCCGGAAAAAACTGAAGAAGCCCGCAGGGAATTAGCTGAACTGGGCCAGGTGTGGGCACTGACCGCCGACCTGTCCAACGACGCCGCCGTCGCTTCGCTAATCAAAACCCTGGACGAGCAGCATTCGGATATCGACCTGCTGGTCAACGCCGCAGGCGTGTTCTTCCCCAAGCCATTCCTGGAGCATTCGCAAGCTGACTACGCCCAGTACATGTCGATCAACAAAGCGACCTTCTTCATCACGCAAAAGGTTGCCGCCAACCTGGTCGCCAAAAACCGCCCGGGCGCGATCGTGAACATTGGTTCTATGTGGGGCAAACAGGCGATCGCAGCCACACCGTCGTCGGCGTACTCGATGGCCAAGGCGGGCCTGCACTCACTGACCCAACACTTGGCGATGGAACTAGGCAGCAAGAACATCCGTGTTAACGCGGTGTCGCCTGCCGTAGTACAGACCCCTATCTACGAAGGCTTCATTCCTAAAGCCGAAGTGCACAGTGCGCTGCAAGGCTTTAATAGCTTCCACCCGATTGGCCGTGTGGGCACGCCTCAGGACGTGGCCGAAGTGGTTGCCTTCCTCCTCTCGGACAAGGCGGGTTGGGTCACTGGCGCGGTCTGGGACGTCGATGGCGGTGTGATGGCCGGCCGTAACTGACCTGCGCGGCTACAAGCGTTGCTGACGTACTGAGTTCCTTGCCAGGCGTGACCCCACACCTGGCTTCAATCTGTTTTGGAGAAAGACCATGATGCAAGACTGGAATGGCTACCGTGACTCCCTGATGGAGCGTGTGGGTGACTACGCCAAACAAAGCCCCGACGTAATGCGTGGCCTGGTGATGATCGACAACTCGGCTGTCAAAACGGGGCATCTGGAGCCGAAGATCCACGAACTGATCGCATTGGCGGTGGCTGTGACCACGCGCTGCGACGGGTGTATTTCCGTTCACACTAAGAAGGCGGTCGAGCACGGTGCCACGCTTGAAGAAATCACCGAGGCCCTCGGTGTGGCGATTGCCCTTAACGCGGGTGCTGCACTCACGTACTCGGCACGCGTCGTCGAGGCCTATCAACAGTTGCCCACTCAGTAAACCCTATCGATAAGGACCGCCCCCCCACGGACGGGGTGGCCGGTGTCTTTGTCTCATTTGGATAACCCTCATGCTGATCAATGCCGATTTCACGCGCTGCGCCATCGTTGCGTCCCAGCAGTGCCAATGGGTAGCTTCACCCCAGGATGGCGTCGAGCGCGTGATGCTGGATCGCGTGGGCGCGGAAAAAGCCCGCGCCACCAGCCTTGTGCGGTATGCCTCTGACTCCAGTTTTCCTCGCCATCCCCATCCCGGGGGAGAGGAGATTCTCGTGTTGTCGGGGACCTTCTCCGACGGGAGTGGGGACTACCCGGAAGGCTGGTATTTGCGCAATCCCCCCGGCTCCAGCCACCAACCCTCCAGTGCCGAGGGTGCCGTCATTTTCGTCAAGCTTCAACAAATGCGGGGAAGCGAGCAGCGCCCTGTGCGCATTGATACCCGTGACCCTGCCGCGTGGAGTCGGGAGGGCCAGCGCGAGGTTTGCGCATTGTTCTGTGATGAAACGGAGCAGGTCTCTCTGCAACGTCTGGCACCGCATGACGCGGTTTTCAAGACGCCGCCTGATGGCGCTGAACTGCTGGTGCTGACAGGCCACGTGACGCTGGAGGGGCAGATCTACGAGCGCGGCAGTTGGCTGCGCCTGCCCGCTGGCCAGTCTGCGAGTCTCCACGCTGGCGACAAAGGCGCCACCGTGTACCTCAAAACGGGCCACCTGCCCGATGTAGCAACAGGGGAATGACCATGTACACGGTACGCATCGCTGTCATTGGCGGCGGTTTGAGCGGTCTGTACGCCGCGAACCTGCTGGAGCGCCAGGGCATCACGAATTATGTGTTGCTGGAGGGGAGGGAGGTCCTCGGCGGTCGTATCGGGTCTATCGACGCCACCGGCCAGGCCGTCACCCACACTGCCGCCAATACCCACGCAATCGACCGCTTCGACTTGGGCCCCACCTGGTTCTGGCCTGGTTACCAACGGGAGCTTGACCGGCTGGTGGATGCCTTGGGCCTGGAGCGGTTCGAGCAATTCGAGGAGGGCAACATGGTGGTGGAGCGTTCACCCCAGGAGCCCCCTGTGCGCATGCGTGGCTACGTGAACTCGCCCGCGTCCATGCGTCTGGTCGGTGGAATGGGGAGCTTGATCGAAGCACTGCGCGACAAACTGAGCCCAGCAAATATCATCATGGGCCACGCGGTGCGCCGACTTCGCAAGCACGACGGCCACATCGAGCTCGAAAGCGTAGACGCCACTGGCGATGTCAGTGCCTGGCAGGCCGAGCATGTCTTGCTGGCGCTGCCGCCTCGTTTGGTGGAAAGCACCATCGTCTTTGAACCGGCCTTGCCGGCAGCGCTGGTCCGGGAATGGCGTGAGACGGCGACGTGGATGGCGCCCCAAGCCAAGTATGTCGCCATTTATGACACGCCGTTCTGGCGCGAGCAGGGCTTGTCCGGGGAAGGCCGCAGTGCCCGTGGGCCGATGGGGGAAATCCATGACGCCTCCATGCCGGGTGGCAGCGCGGCGCTGTTTGGCTTCCTGGGTGTGCCGGCGCACGCGCGTAGCACGGTCTCCGAAGAGGTATTGCGCAGACATTGCCGTGCGCAACTCGTCCGGATGTTTGGCCCTCTGGCGGCTACACCTAAAGCCGAGGCCATCAAGGACTGGGCGCAAGACCCGTTCACGGCCACTGCTGTCGATGTCAATGCGCCGGCCCAGCATGCCCGGGCGCCCTCAGCTAAGGCAAATTCGGGACCTTGGCAGGGGGGCCTGACAGGTATCGCCAGCGAGTGGTCGCCGCAGTTTTCGGGCTATTTGGCCGGGGCCGTCGAGGCCGCTGGCCTGGGCGTGAAGGCGTTGGTTGAACGTGCTGCTGCGCCTGCGTTGAATTCTTCGAAGCGTTGACCTGAGATCGCAAGGCAAGGCCGCATTCGCCGTTGCTTCGGACCGACGCGTTGCCGTTTTTCATCTTTTTAGGAGTGAGGGCTATGAACGCTACATACCGTGCCATGCAAGTCACCCGACCGGGTTTTCTGGAGCTGGTTAACCGTCCAACAGCAGTGCCTGGTATTGGGCAGGTACTGATTGCGGTGGAGGCCTGCGGTATTTGTGGCGCCGATGTGGGTGACATCGAAGGGGCAGACCCTGCTCTGCAGCCGCCGCGCGTGCCAGGCCATGAGGTGGTCGGCCGTATCGCGGCGCTAGGCAAGCATGTTCCGTCTCTTTGGAAGGTCGGTCAGCGTGTCGGCGTGGGTCGCCTGGGCGGGCCTTGCGGCGAATGTGTGCAATGCCGCCAGGGGCACTTTCAGTTGTGCCAACACCAGCCCTTCGTCGGCGCTACCTGCGATGGTGGTTATGCCGAAATGATGCTGGCACGAGCCTCAGGGCTAGTGTCGATTCCTGACGAACTCCTTGCCGAGGAAGCCGCGCCGTTGCTCTGCGCCGGTCTCGCCACGTTCAATGCACTGAAGAAATGCGGCGCCCAGGCGGGCGATACGGTTGCCATCTTCGGTATTGGCGGTCTGGGGCACATGGCCTTGCAGTACGCGCGCCGCATGGGCTTTCGCGTGGTTGCCATCGGGCGCGGCAGTGATATCGCCGAGGACGCACTCAACTTGGGTGCCCATGTCTACATCGACACTCATACGGAAGACGCGGCGGCGACACTCAAGCAAATGGGGGGCGTGCAGGCCATCGTGAGCACGATCAATGCCCCTGCCGCCGTGTCGACGCTCATCGCAGGGCTCGCGCCACAAGGCCGTCTTGTGCTGCTGGGCGCGGGCAAGGACCCGTTGCCGGTGTCTGCCGGCCACCTGGTCGTGGGTGAGCGCAGCCTGCTGGGCTCGATCACCGGCTCACCCTATGAAAACGAAAAGACCCTCGATTTCAGCGTGCTGGTCGGTGTGCGCTCAAGGATCGAAGTGATACCGTTCGAACAAGCCAATGAAGCCTACCAACGGATGAAATCCGGCGACGTCAAATTCCGCATGGTATTGACCCTCGCAGGTGATCACGCCATTGCGCGTCCATCGACGCGCGATGATGACCGTGAGATGGGCACTCGACACCCATGAAGAACCACAACCTCAACACAGCGCCACCCGCCGGCCCACCCTCTTTGCTGCCGGAGCGCGTGCAACGCTCGAACATAGGTCGACTGTCCATCGCTCAGGCGCTGGCGGGGGCGAATGCCGTGGTGATTTACGCCACGGGAGCGATTGTGGGCAGCACGCTCGCTCCTGCACCTGCGCTGGCAACGTTGCCCATTTCCATCTTCGTGGTAGGCATGGCGGCGTGTATTTTCCCGATGGGCGCTCTGGCACGCCGGTATGGGCGGCGCGCTGCGTTTCTGGCAGGCGCGGGCGCGGGTGTACTCACGGGGTTATTGGCGATGCTCGCCGTCATTGTCGGTTCATTCTGGTTGTTTTGCCTGGCGACGTTCTTGGGCGGGAGCTACGCGGCAGTTGTGTTGTCGTTCCGCTTCGCGGCCGCCGACGGTGTCGAGCCATTACGACGTGCACGGGCTCTGTCGCTTGTCATGGCGGGGGGCGTGCTCGCGGGGGTGGTGGGGCCCCAGTTGGTGACCTGGACGATGGACATTTGGCCGCTGTACCCGTTCGCCCCCACCTTTATGGTGCAAGCCGCCGTCGCGGCGATCTCAGCACTCATCCTGCTGGGTGTGAAGCTGCCGATGCCGACGGCTGAAGAGCTTGGAGGAGGGCGCCCACTCGGGCTGATTGCGCGGCAGCCGCGCTTCATCGCTGCGGCGACCTGCGGTGCAGTGTCCTACATGCTGATGAATTTCCTGATGACGGCAGCGCCGCTGGCCATGCACCTCTTCGGGCATTCGCAGGCCTCGGCCAACCTGGGGCTGCAATGGCACGTCATCGCAATGTACGCGCCCAGCTTCTTCACCGGCCACCTCATCACACGGTTCGGCGCCGTTGGCGTTGCAGTGGCCGGCCTGGCGTTAACCGGGCTGTCTGCCGCAGTCGGACTTGGCGGGATCGAGGTGATGCATTTTGACGGGTCGCTGATCCTGCTGGGGCTGGGTTGGAATTTCGGTTTCCTTGGCGCGTCCGCATTGGTGCTGGAATGCCATCGGCCCGAAGAGAAGGCACGCGTTCAATCGCTCAATGATTTCATCGTGTTCGGCGTGATGGCGATAGGGTCTTTTTCGTCGGGCGGGTTGCTGTCGGCTTATGGCTGGAACACGGTGTTGTGGGTGTCGTTTTTACCGCTTGTTTTGGCTGCCGTCGCGCTGGCACTGACTGTCCCCAAGTACATGAGTCTTTCGGTTTGATCTGAAGGGGCAAGATGCGCTAGCCACTCGAGTGCATTGACGGCCTCAAACATAGAAGAGGTACGCGCGTGGAAACAACGGATAGCTGTCGTCGTCGGATACAAACATTCAGGTTGAATCGCCCCATTGCAGCCGGTCGCTTCCGGCTGCAACCGATCAAAAGCATTAGCTCATTCACGGGTTTGTGGGGCGGATGAAGCTCATGCGCCTTGAAGGTCGATGACTCAGTGCTTGTAGAGTAACGCCTCAACTACAACGCCAAACGCTGACGAATGTTCACGGCGATTGGGGTAGTAGAGATGGTAGCCGGCAAAGGGTTGGCACCAATCTTCCAACACCCGCACAAGGCTACCGTCGCCAAGCTCCTTCGCCACCATGTCCTCTGGCAGGAAAGCCAAGCCACATCCCGCCACGGCCGCACGCAGAATTGGCACGCTGCTGTTGAATGTCCATTGGCCTTCGACGCGAGCTTTGAGTTCGTGGCCATCCTTTTCGAAATCCCATTGCATCAGGCTGCCGTGAGTCGGCAGGCGCAGGTTGATGCAGTTGTGTGCCGCCAGATCTCCCGGTTCCATCGGGTAAGGCCGATGCCGGAAATACTGAGGCGAGCCGACAACTGCAATACGCAAGGATGGACCGATCGGCACGGCGATCATGTCCTTGGCCACCTGTTCACCCAGGCGCACACCTGCGTCATAACGCTGCGCGACGATGTCGGAGAGGGCGTAGTCGACGGTGATTTCGACCTTGATGTCCGGGTAGTCGGGCAACACCTTCAGCAGCTTCGGCCAGAGGATATTGTTGGCTGCATGTTCGGACGCCGAGATCCGCACGTTGCCGGCCGGCGTGTCGCGAAACTCACTGACAGCAGCCAGTTCCAGTTCGATCTCATCGAAGCGCGGCGCCATCGACTGATACAAGCGCTGGCCGGCCTCGGTCGGCGAAACGCTGCGTGTGGTTCGCGTCAACAGGCGCACGCCCAGCCGAGTTTCTAGGGCGCGCATGGTGTGACTCAGCGCCGACTGCGAAACGCCCAGTTGCGCGGCAGCACGGGTAAAACTGCCTTCGCGGGTGATGACCACGAAGGCTTGCAGGTCGTTGAGATTGGGGCGGGACATTGATGAGTACCTCTCATGAGGAGCGCGTGATTATTCCATGAAAGCAGGTCGCGCACGGATGCGCGACCCTTGGCGCGCTGATCACAAGGTGCGTGCGTAAAAATCCGTCAGTTTGCCGATCGCCGCATCGACATAACGCGGCACCCAGTAGGTTTCGATGTGTGTGGCGCCATCGAGGATGAACACTTCCTTGTCAGTGGTGCCGATGGCTTTCGGGAACGCATCCTGGGTCATGTACAGGCTGTCGGCCTTGCTGCCGGCGATCATCAGCAAGGGTTGATTGATCAACTCGATATGGTCGGTGGCGTCGAAACGCATAAGGTCAATAAGGCTGCTGGTGGTGTATTTGAAGGTCGAGTTCGGGTGCGCGTGGGTTTTCCAGTAGTACTCATAACCTTGGCGATACAGTTCGAAAGGCAGTTCGGCAATCTGCTCGTCGGTGAGGTTGGCATCCCCCGAATACAGCACTGCGCCCCCCGCTGCCTCTAGCGCGCGCTACTGATGCCTGTTGCAAACGTTGCTGAATGCTGTCCATTTGCGAGTCGTTGTAGCCGTTGCGGCGTACTCGACCCGAGTTGAACATGCTCACCGTCGCCAGGGATTTGAAGCGTTTGTCGGTTTGCGCCGCCGCCAACGAATAACCACCGCCGCCACAAATGCCGAGCAGGCCCAGGCGGTTGTCATCCACACCAGCGAACTGGCTGATGAAATCGGCCATGCCGTGAATGTCTTCGATGCGATACGCCGGTTTATCGATGCTGCGCGGCTGACCACCGCTGGCGCCCTGATAGGCCGCATCGGCCGTGATGGTGATGTAGCCCTGTTCGGCGAGGCGCTGGGCATACAGACCGGCGACTTGCTCTTTTACGCCGCCATTCGGATGCGCAACCACCACGGTCGGGTAGTTCTTCTTCGCGTCGTAGTTGGCAGGAGTGTAGACGTTGGCGGCGATGTCCAGACCGGTGAGCTTATAGCTGACCGGGTGAATGTTGACCTTGCCCGGTTCGTTGCGGGTGATCGCGCCGTCGTAGGCGAGGGTGAACGGGTTCTTCTTGTAGTCGGCGGCCAAGGCTTCGCCTGCCGAGAGGCCGACCAATGCCGACATGAACGTGGCTTTGAGAATGTTCTTCACGTGAAGCTCCTGAGCAAAAAAAGGCGGCAGTTGCAAAAGTATTTGGGTCAGTCCAGCTGTTTTTCTTTGAGGAACTGCGCGACCAGGTCAGCGATCTGCACGTTGTTCAGATCCGACATAGGGAAATGGGTGTTGCCGTGAATGCCAATCTCCGGCAGGTGTATCAGTCGCACATCACCGCCATGGCGATTGACCGCGTCACGCCAGAGCCGGGCCATTTTCAGGCGTGCGCGCCAACTGTCCTGAGCGGGCAGATCGACTGCCTGTTCCGGGATGTTGTCGCCGTACAGGATCAGAATCGGAATACGCGTCAGTGCCATGAATTGCTCCATCGGCACCTCTGCGCCTTGCACCGTGTCGAACGCACTGGGGATCGGCGCCGGCACCTCACCGTCAGCAAACACGAAACTGCTGCCCGGTTCGAACGCCACGATGGCTTTGACCTTGTCGTTCTTGATAGCCGTCAACCAGCCCGGCCCGCCACCCTGAGAATGCGTAAACAGGATGCCGGGGCCGATTTTGTCGAACAGCGCCGACACACCATCGGAGACCACGCCCATGTCAAACGGCCCGGTGTTCGGCGTCATTGCCCTGAAAAACTGCTCGCGGGTCTGGGCATCCTGTGCCACTTGCACGCCGTTGAAGTAGCGGGGCCAAAGGCCGATGCGGAACTGGTTGAACCACAGTTGTTCGTCCGGCACAGGCTTGATGGTGGTCTCGACCATGCTGCGCCCGGCATCACCACGCCGGGGCTGATCGATCACATAGACGCCGTAGTGGCGGCGCAGAAAGATGTTCTGAAAACCCTCACGACCATCGGCGGTGGTTTCCCAGGTTTGGAAAACTGACCCGCGCCGTGCCACATGACGATGGGCAGTTTTCGCGCGTCCACCGGGATTTGATAGAAGGCGTAGGCGTGGTCACCGTGGTAGGTCTGGCCGTTGGGCGTCATCGGTTGGCGCGGGTTGAAGGTGCCCGGTGCCGTGGTCATCGTTCCGCCTGCGGCGAAGCTGCCTTGTTTCTGGATCAGCAGCGGGCCTTCGGGGTGGTTCGCGCAGGCCGCCAACAGGCTCAACAGCGTGACGCTCAGCAAATGTTTTGCAGTTCTCATGTCATTTCCTCGAAGCCGTGAGGGCTTGGACCAGCGCTGCGTTGGCCCGCTCGGCGGTCTGTGCATCGCCATGCTTTTTCAGCAGCTCGGTGACTTGGTGCAACTGTGCCGCACTGAGCCCGACGCGCAGGCTCGCTGCCATGTGCGAGCGCAACTGCGGCTCGACCCCCGGCGTTGCTGCCAGGGCCCCGACAGTTGCCAGTTCACGGCTTTGCCAGTCGAGGTTGTCGCGCTCGAAGATGTCGCCGAACAGGTGGGTTTGCAGGAAGCGGTTGATCACCGGAGCGAACTCGAACACCGGGCCTTTGACCGGGGCGCCGGAAATCTTGGTTTGATTCGCCGTGCCCGCGGCCAGCAGCTCATCCCCGACCGGAATCGCCCGGCTCGGCTCACGCCCCGGCGCATCTTCGATGCCGCGTTGTTTGCGCGCCTGCACCACGGTCATCAATTCATTCAAGGCGTTGAGGCTGCGTGGGAAGCCGACGTAGGCGTAAAGCTGCACGAGAACTTCGCGGGTTTCGCTAATGGTCAGGCCGGCATCAAGCCCTTGGTTGAGCGCCGTGTTGAGGTTGGGCATGTCGCTGGTCGCCATGAACGCCGCGATCAGTGGAATGGCTTGTTGCTGGCTCGACAAGCTGGCTGCGCTGGCAAGTGTGTTGGTCATGGTCTGCGATGCCTCGGCTGCTTGAATGGGAACGCTGAAGATCGCCGCAACGCCCAGACAAAGCGCGATAAATGCGGGGAGGGCGGTGCGGTTGCGTACTTCAGTGGTCATCATGAAAGGCTCCGTCCATTGCAGGTCACTGCGAGGTGTGGCTGGATCGTACGGAGGATGTTTGTGGCGATTAACCCCGAAAAGGCGCATGGACTCCTGAGTAAAACTCATGAGTCGACGTTGCCAAAACTGCTGAAAACCTCGCGCGAACCCGCTGTTACGGGGCCTGGAGGTCAGATGACGGTTCGCCGCAAGAGTGTCGAGCGAACAGCTTCGACACATTCCGTAACTTCATTGGCCGGCGTATTGCGCCTCCGAGACCTGCTCCGCCCAAGTGACTGTCTGGCCGTCCTCGGCTTCGGCGATGGCGATGTGGGTCATGCCACTGTTGGCCGTGGCGCCGTGCCAGTGCCGGGTGTTCGGCGGAATCCAGACAGTGTCGCCCGGACGGATTTCCTGACGCGGGCCGCCCTCTTGCTGCACATAGCCAACGCCAGCGGTGACGATCAGCGTTTGCCCCAGTGGATGGGTGTGCCACGCCGTGCGTGCGCCAGGTTCGAAGGTCACCGTGCCGCCGCCGATGCGCGCGGGAGCGTCACCTTTGAATAATCCATCGACGCGCACCGCGCCGGTAAAGTTTTGCGCCGCGCCCTTGATCGAGGGCTGGGTACCGTTCGGGGTAATGCGGATTTCATTAGCAGCCTGGGCTTCTGCGGTCATGAGTGAGAAAGCCACGAGTGGCGCGATCAATCGGTTCATCGGATCAACTCCGGTCAGGCAATGAAAGCGGCGCCCCACGCAGCGCCGCGTTGGGTAGACTCAAAGTCCGGTCATTTTCAGTGCCGATTCCGGCAGGCGTTCACCGTGCACCTGAATTTGCGCCATCCGCTCGTTGATCACGCGCAGATCGTCTCCGGTCAATTGCAGCTCGACCGCGCCCAGATTTTCTTCCAGACGATGCGGTTTCGTCGTACCCGGGATCGGCACGATCCACGGTTTCTGTGCGAGCAACCAGGCTAGGGCCACTTGCGCCGGCGTGGCGTGTTTGCGTTGCGCGACGGCTTTCACCACATCGACCAACGCCAGATTGGCCCTGCGCGCTTCAGGGGAAAAGCGCGGGACGAAATTGCGGAAATCGCTCGCGTCGAACTGCGTGTGCTCGTCGATCTGACCGGTGAGGAAACCGGCACCCAGCGGGCTGAACGGAACGAAACCGATCCCCAGTTCTTCCAACACCGACAGCAGTTCCAGCTCCGGGCCGCGCCAGAACAGCGAATATTCGCTCTGTACCGCCGTGACCGGTTGCACCGCGTGAGCCCGGCGTATGGTCTCCACACCCGCCTCAGACAGGCCAAAATGCTTGACCTTGCCCTCGGCGATCAGCTCCTTGACCGTGCCGGCGACGTCTTCGATGGGTACCTGCGGATCAACGCGGTGCTGATAAAACAGGTCGATGCAATCGGTGCGCAGACGCTTCAACGACGCCTCGGCCACGGCGCGGATATGCGCCGGGCGGCTGTTGGTTCCGCCGCCGCGTGCGCCGGTGACCAAGTCGATATCGAAGCCGAATTTGGTAGCGATAACGACTTGCTCGCGGATCGGCTGCAAGGCCTCGCCCAGCAGTTCTTCATTGGCGAACGGGCCATATGCTTCAGCGGTGTCGAACAAGGTGACGCCTTGCTCGTGGGCCGAACGAATCAGCTTGATCATGCTGGTTTGGTCGGCAGCCGGCCCGTAGGCCGACGTCATGCTCATGCAACCAAGGCCCAGTGCGGACACTTTCAGGCTATTGCCCAACGTGCGGATTTTCATGATGTCACTCCGTACAGAATTCGATTAACGCGTGAGGGGGTGATCGCTCAGCCAGCCATTCACGCGCTCCATGGTCTTGCGCTCTTGCTCACCCTTCATCACAAAACCTTCCAGAACCTTAGTCTTCGGCGTGTGCTTGACGAGCACGCTGCGACTGTTGCCCAAGCCATAACCGCCGTGGGTGTTGAAGGGGATGAGGGTCTTGCCGGTCAGGTCGTGGGCGCTGAGGAAGGCGCGCACGATCGGCGGCGCGGTTTCACCCCAGATCGGAAAGCCCAGATAGATCGTGTCGTAGTCGCTGAGGGCGTGAACCTTGTTTTGCAGCTCGGGTTCGAAGCCGCTGTCACGCTCCTGACGCGCCTGTTCCACGGTTTCCAGATAGTCCTCGGGGTAGGCGTGGGCCGGGCGAATCTCGAACAGATCGGCACCCAGTCCACGCTGGATCAGCCCGGCAACTACGCGGGTATTGCCCGAGCGCGAGAAGTACGCGACCAGAATCCGCGAACCGGAACGCGGGGTTTCATGGGGGCTTTGCGTGTCGGCGAGTGACAGCAGCGGGGCGCTGGCCAGTGCAGCGATGACCGTGCGCCGCAGCGGATCGTGATCTTTGCTCATCGGCCGACGCGTGCCTTGAGGGCCTCGGGATAGCGCTCGCCTTCGATGCGGATCTGCGCCAGCGCAGCATCAATCGCCTTCAGCTCCGCTGCATCGAGCGTGATGTCCGCGCCACCGAGGTTTTCTTCCAGGCGATGTAGCTTGGTCGTGCCCGGAATCGGTACGATCCACGGTGCCTGCGCCAGCAGCCAGGCCAAAGCGATCTGCGCCGGCGTGGCTTGTTTCTGCGCGGCGATCTGACGAATCAATATCACCAGCCCCTGATTGGCTTGCAGCGCCGACTGGCTGAAGCGCGGCACGATGCTACGAAAATCGTCGCTGCCGTAAGTGGCCTCCGCCGACACCGTGCCGGTGAGAAAACCCTTGCCCAAAGGGCTGAACGGCACGAAGCCGATGCCCAGTTCCCACAGCGTCGGCAGGATTTCCTGCTCGGGCTCGCGCCACCACAGCGAGTATTCGCTCTGTAGCGCCGTGACCGGTTGCACCGCGTGCGCACGGCGAATGGTCTGTGCTCCGGCCTCCGACAGGCCGAAATGCTTGACCTTGCCTTCGCCGATGAGGTCTTTCACCGTCCCGGCGACGTCTTCGATCGGCACGTCCGGATCGACGCGGTGCTGGTAAAGCAAATCGATGTAATCGGTTTTCAGTCGGCGCAGCGAACCTTCGACGGCGACCCGAATACGTTCGGGCCGGCTGTCCAGAGTCTGCTTTGTGTTGTCGGCACCGACGGCGAAGCCGAATTTGGTGGCGATCACGACCTGTTCGCGAACCGGGAACAGCGCCTCGCCAACTACTTGCTCATTGAGATAGGGGCCGTAGAACTCGGCGGTATCGAAGAACGTGACGCCTCGATCAACTGCCGTGCGAATCAGCGAGATCGCCTGCTGCGTTTCTGTCGCTGGACCGTAGCCATGGCTCAGGCCCATGCAGCCAAAGCCGAGTGCCGATACTTCAAGTGAGCTGTTGCCGAGTGTGCGGTTGTGCATTTCGTTCTCCCGAATAAGGCGTTGGGGAACAGTAAGCGAGCTACCGAATAGGTACTAGACGCTTAAATCGGCAAGGGTTCATGAAATTTGCTCATCAATCCCAAAACAAGAGAATGGCGCTGTCATGTCGTACGCAGCGAGTATCATCCATCTCCGCATCGCTTTAATTGCTTCAGGTGTGAGATCTCACATCGGTTGCCGGTAATGCGCTTGCTACAGCTTTGAGGCTTTCAGAAGCCATTGCCTCAGTCAGTCTGCGGACCCATGCGGAGCATTCCCGCTATGAACGAGGTAATAGTCTTCGCCCTCTGATAAGGAAGTATCGAATAGCTGCGCAAGTTGGTTTTGCTCCAAGGCATCTTCGACAAGCCAGGGACTTGTTAGCACCACGCTTTGACTGCGCCGCGCCGCGTCAATGGCGAGTTCCGATTGATCAAAGCGCATCCCGATCTTCAAATCTGTCTGCGGTCAACCGGCGTGGGCAAACCATTTGGGCCAGTTCGCATGTGAAGTTGTATACAACAGCGTTGCCTTCACCAAGTCCGAAACTTCAAATAGCCGCAGTGTGCTGCAATACACCCTGACTTCTCCGGGCAGCATTAATTCGGCAGTGAGCCCTAGGGCATGGCCATAGCAATGACGCACCGCAATATCAAGTATCCTGATCGCCGTCTAGGAGGTCTGTGCTCGCATTCAAATGCAATTTGAGTTGCGGATCATCACGAGTAACCGCTGGTATGCGCCTGGAGAACCATGAATTGGCCAGCGCGGGGGAGGCTGACCCGAATTTCATCGTTTGTTCGATTACGCAGCATCCTTTCGTCGCATGGATGCCTGGCAGCTTTTCACTCGAGGTGCGCAACGAATACCTGGCTGCTTACCAAACCAGGTTGCGTGTACCTCAAGCGACGCAAACGCTATTCTTTCATCCACGCGAGGATTACGGTAGCGACCAGCGATAAAATCCAAGCGTGCTGGCGCGCTCCGGTTTTCAATGGAACCCTCGTGCAGGTCAATGTCATGATCAGGCGGCCGACGATTTTACGCGTTGAGATCTCGTCAGCTCACTGCAGAAGTAGTGGGTGTTACGATGATGGCGATACAAGTCCCTTGCTAGGCCGAGTCGATGTCATGAAACCCAGCTTCGAGAAAGTACCCACAGAGGCTGCAACCTCTTGGACGCTATTGAACAGGCGTTTGCCGGATGCGATTCCATTCGAGTGGCATCATCATCCCGAATATGAGTTGACACTCACGCTCAATAGTCGCGGCCATCGCTACATCAGTAATGACGTAGCGCGCTATGACGATGGAGACCTGATTCTTGTAGGGCCGAATATTCCTCATAGCTGGTCTTCAGCGGAGCGTATTGATGAGGATCAGCCGCATGTTGCCTTGGTTATCTGGTTTTCCGCTGCTTGGGCCGACTCGCTTGTGACATTGTTTCCGGAAATGGCTGCGGTTCGCCCATTGCTGGCGGCAGCTCAACACGCGGTGAGTTTCAGTGGTAGGGCCTCCAGTGAAGTACGCTCCTACATCGAGGCAATGGTCAATCAGACGCCGCCTCAGCGCTTGATCGCATTGCTAACGGTGCTCGACAGGCTGGCAAGAGACGCTGATGCTACTCGGATCCTGCCGACGCCAGGCGGGCAGGCCGGTGATCAGATTGTCGAAGACGCGCGTATTCATCGAGTTCTGCATTACCTACATGGTAACTACGCCCGGGCAATCAATGTTGCCGAGTTAGCAGAGCTGGCCTGCGTCAGTCTGTCTGCTTTCCATCGAATGTTTCGCCGGCATACACGCTGTACCGCCTTGGACTATATCGTTCGACTGCGCATCGGCCATGCCTGTGCGTTGCTGATGCAGGGCGACTCGCCGGTATCGATAATAGCGGAGGAGGTGGGCTACTCGTCGCTGGCATTATTCAACCGCCAGTTCAAGGCGTTGAAAGGGCTGACACCTTCCGCGTTTCGTCAAACGCACAGCCATCATTTTCAGTGAAGGTCAGAAATCTAGTGGGTGGATACTCCGATCGTATTGGCTCAAAACGCCATTATCGTACTAGTCGACGCTTCAAATGAGGCTGCCGTGTGCTTATTTAAAAGTGGTTCCATATCTGCATGAATAACAAAAACAGCAGGTAGTTCCCATGAGTAAATACCGTGCCTTCGAAAGCGAAACGCTTCCGCAAGATTATCGAGACAGCATCGTCAAAATGAAGCGCGCCTTGCGCGCGCAGATCGGCGACGTTGAATCTTTGTTTGAACAAGTTAGCGAATTCATCGTTGCTGAAATCGACTCAATCAAGGCGCAGGAGGCGCTCACCGGTTCGGCTTGGCCGATCCTTGAGTTCGAGGATATCGCGGTCGGGAAAGTGAGTGCGGACCAGTTGGCGCTAATCAAGCGGCGTGGTTGCGTCGTGCTCAGAAACCATTTTCCTCGAGAGCAGGTTTTGGGGTGGGACGAGAGGCTTTTGGATTACCTTGACCGCAATCACTTCGATGCAATTTATCGTGGTCCAGCGGACCAGTTTTTCGGAAGCCTGGAGGCATCGCGTCCAGAAATTTTTCCGATCTATTGGTCGGAGTCGCAGATGCAGTTGCGTCAGGATGAGCGCATGGGGGCCGCACAATCTTTTCTGAATCGTCTTTGGAGGATCCATTCTCAAGGGCGGCAATGGTTCAACCCTGATATCAATGCCCTATACCCGGATCGAGTACGGCGTCGACCTCCGGGAACACATTCAAAAGGTCTCGGGCCACACACCGACTCGGGCGCCTTGGAGCGATGGCTGCACCCAGCCTACCTGAAGGTATTCGACAAAATTTACAGCAACGATTTCAGCGCCTACGACCCTTGGGACGCAGCCTTCCGTACTGAAGTCGATGAGTACGCCTACAAAGATACGGTCAAGTGCTCTGCGTTCCGCACGTTTCAAGGCTGGACCGCGTTATCGGATATGAACGCCGATCAGGGGGTACTGCATACCTTGCCGATCCCCAAGGCGATGGCTTACATGCTGCTGCGGCCACTGCTGGACGATGTACCTGAGGATGAGCTGTGCGGGGTTGCGCCGGGCAAGGTACTTCCGGTGTCCCGACAGTGGCATCCACTGCTGTTCGAAGGGCTGAGTCCGATTCCGGATGTCCGTGCGGGCGATTCGGTGTGGTGGCATTGCGATGTAATTCACAGTGTCGCACCCGTGGCAAATCAACAAGGCTGGGGCAATGTTATGTACGTTCCGGCTGCACCTATGTGTCAAAAAAACCTGCGTTACGCCAAGGATGTGTTCAGGGCATTCGCGCAGGGTGCATCACCCGACGATTTTCCTCGGGAAGACTATGAAACAACTTGGGAAGGTCGTTTCACCTTGGAGCGTCTGAACGCGCTCGGACGTGCCGGTCTGGGGCTCGAATGATTGCGTGAGACTGAGCGAATAGCCCACTACCTCGATAAAAAAACAATAAGGTACTGACATGAACTCAATGAACCGCCTTGCAGCCATGGTTTCTCTTGCCGCTTTATTTCCTCTTGTGATTCAGGCCGCTGAAACCAAGGGAAACGTTGAAGTCGTTCACTATTGGACCTCCGGGGGCGAGGCCAAATCGGTGGAAGTTTTGAAGAAAATCATCGAGAAAGATGGATTCACTTGGCAGGACAGTGCAGTCGCTGGCGGCGGAGGCAGTGCGGCCATGACTGTGCTGAAAACCCGTGCTGTATCGGGCAATCCTCCCACCGCCGCGCAGATAAAAGCGCCAGATATTCAGGAATGGGGTCGCCTCGATCTTCTTGCCAGCATTGACGACGTCGCCAAGGCGAATAACTGGGACAGCCTGCTTCCCGAGTCCGTCGCCCAAATAATGAAGTACGAGGGGCATTACGTTGCGGTACCGGTGAATATTCATCGCATCAATTGGCTTTGGCTTAACCCTGTCGTTCTGAAGCAGGCGGGCATCTCCGATGTGCCGACCACTCTTGATGAACTTTATGCTGCTGGGGATAAGCTCAAGGCGGCAGGGTTCATAGCTATCGCACATGGCGGTCAGGCCTGGCAGGACACGACAATCTTCGAAAACCTCGTTTTGAGCGTGATGGGCGTTGATGGTTTCAAGAAGGCCTTTATTGATGTCGACGACAGTGTTTTCACCGGGCCGAAAATGATTGAAGTATTCAATGCGCTGCGAAGAATACAGAGTTATCTGGATCCCGATGGCAACGGTCAAGACTGGAATCTGGAAACAGCCAAGGTCATCAATGGCAAAGCAGGCATGCAAATCATGGGGGACTGGGCGAAAAGTGAGTGGAGCGCGGCGGGCAAGTTTGCCGATACAGATTACATTTGTGTGCCATTTCCCGGCTCGCAGGGTGCTTACAGCTATACCATTGATTCACTGGCGATGTTCAAACTTGCCTCGAAGAATGACACCCCTGGCAATATTGCAGCCCGCAACGACCTGGCCAAAGTAGCGCTGGAGCCGTCGTTTCAATATGTTTTCAATCAAAACAAGGGGTCAATACCCGTCATCAAGGGTTTGGACATGAGTCGATTCGATAGCTGTGCACAAGCCTCTGCAAAGGATTTCGCTGCTGCCGAGAAGACTGGTTCACTCGCTCCGAGCATGGCATTCAACATGTCGACTTCTCAGGCGGTGCAGGGCGCTGTGTTCGATGTCGTGACCCACTTCATGAATGACAAGTCCGCCGATGCTGGTAAGGCTGGAAGGCAGTTGCTGGCGGCGATCAAGGCCGCACAATAAATTGCTTTAGTTTTGAGCTGCTCCGTATACCGAATACGGAGCAGCTATTGACGATGCATCTCCTACTAGCGGCTGCTCGTGCCGCAATCATCACCCCCGCTCTACCACGCTCTGTCTATCTCTGTTGATTCCCCGATAAGAAAAATCGATACCCGGTTAATAATTTCCCAGAGGCGGGCGGTATACCTGCGGCTTTACAGTCACCTCCATCGTTTAGCGTGGACGGTCCAATTACAGGCCTCGTCCGTCGGGACTTCTACAAAAATAAGAAGGTGAGAGCATGAGTAGTGAAACGGTGGATATCAAAGCGTGGATTGACAACCGAAAACTGGTGCCGTACCAGTGGCTGATTATGGGTTTATGTTTTTTCATAGTGCTTTTCGATGGCTTCGACGTCGCGGTGATGGGGTTTATTGCCCCCTCGCTGATTCAAGAGTGGGGGCTTTCGAAAGCGGCGTTTGGCCCGGTGATGAGCGCGGGCATGATTGGGCTGGCGATCGGTGCGCTGACCGCTGGCCCTTACGCCGACCGAATCGGCCGCAAAAAAGTACTACTGACGGCGGTGACTGGCTTCAGCGTGCTAAGCCTTGCATGCGCCTTTGCACGTAATCCCTACGAGCTGGCTGCCTTGCGTCTGCTGACCGGTGTGGCGCTGGGCGCAGCATTGCCAAACACCACCACACTGCTTTCCGAGTATTTGCCGGAACGCAATCGGTCACTGTTCATCACGATCATGTTCACCGGATTCAATATGGGGTCGGGGTTGGGCGGATTTCTCGCTGCGTGGTTGATTCCCCATCACGGCTGGCAGTCGGTGTTGCTCGCCGGCGGGATTCTGCCGATGTTGCTGCTGCCCTTGATGTGGCTGTTGCTGCCTGAGTCGGCGCGTTTTCTCGCCGCACGCAACGCGCCCGCCAGCCAGATTGCCAAGGTGCTGAACAAGCTGGGGGGCACGTTCAGCGCAGCGACGAAATTCGTCATTGCCGAACCGCAAACTCAGCAAAAAGCACCGCTGCGCTTGCTCTTCACCGATCACTATCGTTTCGGCACTCTCGCCTTGTGGGCAACTTACTTCATGGGGTTGCTGGTGATCTACCTAACCATGGGCTGGATGCCGACCCTGCTGCGTGAAGGTGGGCTGTCCATCGAACGGGCCGCGACCATCACCGGACTGTTCCAGATTGGCGGCACTGTCGGCGCCATCGTGGTTGGGTGGGCGATGGACCGGCGAAATCCGAACGCGGTGATTGCCACGTCTTACGCTCTGGGTGGCGCTTTCATTCTGCTGCTGGGCGCCTTCAGCCTTGAATCGGGCCTGCTGGCATTCGGCGTGGTGGCGGCAGGTTTCTGTATGAGCGGCGCGCAAACCGGCCTCAATGCTTTCGCACCCGGTTACTACTCGACGGACTGCCGCGCCACGGGCGTCAGCTGGATGCTGGGTATCGGCCGCTTCGGGGCTATCTTTGGTTCGCTCATCGGTGGCGCGGTGCTCAGCCTCGGGTTGGGGTTGCCGCTGCTGTTTGCCCTGTTGAGCGTGCCTGCCTTTATCGCTGCACTTGCGATCCTGGCCAACGGTCATGCACGGCGCCGAGTCAGTCGGGCCTTGCTGGCGCATTAATCTTTTCAATAAAGGAACTCGTTATGGCACGCATCATTGGTGGCCTCGCTGTATCTCACACCCCGACCATCGGCTTTGCAGTCGATCACGATAAGCAGCATGAGGCCGCCTGGGCGCCGATCTTCCGTGGCTTTGAGCCGATCAAGGTGTGGCTGAAGGAGCAGCAACCGGATGTGCTTTTCTATATCTTCAATGACCACGTGACGTCGTTTTTCTTTGATCACTATGGTGCCTTTTCCCTCGGTGTCGATGATCGCTACGAAGTCGCCGATGAGGGCGGCAATCCACGTGAGTTACCGGGGATCGCTGGTCATGCGGCGCTGTCGCGGCACATCGGCGAGAGCCTGGTGGCGGATGAATTCGACATGAGTTTCTTCCGCGACAAACCGCTCGACCATGGCTTCTTCTCGCCGATGTCGGCGCTGTTGCCGTGCGAGCCGGACTGGCCGGTGGAGATCGTGCCGCTGCAGGTTGGCGTGTTGCAGTTCCCGGTGCCGAGTGCGCGGCGTTGCTACAAGTTGGGCCAGGCGCTGCGCCGGGCGATTGAAAGCTACCCCGAGGATCTGAAAGTGGCCATCGTCGCGACCGGCGGTGTTTCCCACCAGGTGCACGGCGAGCGCTGTGGTTTCAACAACCCGGAGTGGGACCAGCAGTTCATTGATCTGTTGGTCAATGATCCCGAGCGGCTGACCGAAATGACCCACGCCGAGTACGCCGCGCTGGGGGGCATGGAAGGTTCGGAAGTGATCACCTGGCTGATCATGCGCGGCGCGCTGTCGGCCACGGTGAAAAACCTGCACCAGGATTACTACCTGCCGTCGATGACCGGCATTGCCACACTGCTGCTGGAAAATCAGGATCGGCCCGTTCCCGTCGACGTCAACGCGCGGCACTTGCTGCACATGCAGCATCAGTTGGCGGGTATCGAGAGGCTCGCAGGCACCTATCCGTTCACCCTGGAACGCAGCGCCAAGGGCTATCGGTTGAACAAGTTTTTGCATCGCATGATCGAGCCGCACTGGCGTCAGCGTTTCCTCGACCAACCCGAAGCGCTGTTCGATCAAGCAGGGCTGAGCGATGAAGAGCGGGATCTGCTGCGACGCCGCGACTGGCGCGGATTGATTTACTACGGGGCGATTTTTTTCGTGCTGGAAAAACTCGCTGCCGTGGTCGGGGTGCCGAATCTGCAGATATACGCGGCAATGCGCGGACAAAGCCTCGAGGAATTCATGAAAACCCGTAATCAGCAGGTGCTCTATTCGGTAGCGGGCAAGGCCCCACGCTAACGACACGGCGTCATCGGCGGCTCGCTCCGGGCCGCTTCGCAACACCCTTGAATGACTTCACTGCGCCCGGCTCATGCGGGCGTAGCGGACTGCTTCATCCCAAAAAAATGGATAACAATAACAATGAAAATCACCGCCAATACACGCGTAGTCTTCACGCTGTCCGCCGTTTGTGCTCTGCCTGTCGAGGCGAGCGCTGCAGGCTTTGTGGAAGACGCCAGGGCCAATCTCAACCTGCGCAACTTCTACATCAATCGCAACTTCACCAACCCGGCCAATGCGCAGGGCAAAGCCGAGGAATGGACGCAGAATTTCATTCTCGATTTCCGCTCTGGATTCACCCAAGGTGCAGTCGGATTTGGTGTGGATGTGCTGGGCCTGTATTCGCTGAAGCTTGACGGCGGGCAAGGCACGGGAGGCACGCAATTGCTGCC
Organism: Pseudomonas sp. GW821-FHT05H12; assembly: GCF_059419385.1. Classification (NCBI taxonomy): domain Bacteria; kingdom Pseudomonadati; phylum Pseudomonadota; class Gammaproteobacteria; order Pseudomonadales; family Pseudomonadaceae; genus Pseudomonas; species Pseudomonas sp. GW821-FHT05H12. The sequence continues at coordinate 59,255 of NZ_JBWKRS010000009.1, forward strand.
GCTGGACAGTGATGGCCGACCTGCCGATCAATTTGGGCGCCTGGCTGTCGCCGGGAAAATGAAAATCGGCAAGACCGAAATCAAGCTCGGCGAGTGGATGCCAGTGTTGCCGATATTGCGTTCCGACGACGGTCGCTCATTGCCACAAACCTTTCGTGGCGGTCAGGTCACTTCACAGGATATCGCCGGGTTGACCTTGTATGGCGGTCAGTTCCGGCAGAACAGTCCGCGCAACGATTCAAGCATGGAAAACATGTTCATGCAGGGCAAAACCGCGTTTGCCTCTGACCGTTTCAACTTCGTCGGCGGCGAATACGCGTTCAACGAAAAGCGCACGATGATCGGCGTGTGGAATGCTCAGCTAAAGGACATCTATCAGCAACAGTATCTGCAACTGGTTCATAGCCAACCACTGGGTGACTGGACGCTGGGCGCCAATCTTGGCTACTTCTGGGGTCGCGAGGATGGCAGTGCCCGCGCAGGCGATCTGGACAACCGCACGTTCTCGGCATTGCTGTCGGCACGCTACGGCGGCAACACGTTTTACGTCGGTTTGCAAAAGCTCAGCGGCGATGATGCCTGGATGAGAGTCAACGGCACCAGCGGCGGAACCTTGGCCAACGACAGCTACAACAACAGCTACGACAATGCGCGGGAGAAATCCTGGCAACTACGCCATGACTACAATTTCGCCGTACTCGGCGTGCCCGGTCTGACCCTGATGAACCGTTACATCAGCGGCGACGACGTGCACAGCGGGGCCGTCACCGACGGTAAGGAATGGGGGCGCGAATCCGAGTTGGGCTACACACTGCAAAGCGGTGCGTTGAAGAACCTCAACCTGCGCTGGCGCAACTCGAGCATTCGCCGCGATTACAGCAGCAATGAGTTCGACGAGAATCGCTTGATCATCAGCTATCCGTTGAACCTGCTTTAAGCGCCTCAGCGGCCTGTGCCTGGATCACCTGGCGGATCATTTCCATCAACGCCTGCGCCACCGGTGAGTGCAGGCAGCCGCTGCGGTAGGTCAGACCAATGGCTCTGGCGGTCTGTTTCAACTCCAGCGGCAAAATGCACAACTCGCCGCTAGTGATTTCCTGTTCCAGTTGATGCGCTGAAACGGCCGCGAGCATGTCCGAGCGTAACAACAGACCGCGAATGATCGCCATGTCGGCGCTTTCCACCACCGGGGAAGGCGCCGGAATGCCGAAACCGGCGAAGCATTCCTCGAGCATCGTCCGCGCCGGTGAGCCAGCACGAGGCAATACCCAGCGCGCGTTGCCCAGATGATTCTGCAAATCGCCGTTGCCGCAGAGCGGATGATCACGCCGCGCAAGCACGACCATTTCTTCCGTCAGCAGTGACTCGCCGACCAGGTCGCTGGCATAGGTCGATGAACGCAGCGCACCCAAAATGAAATCCACATCGCCGGCACGCAACTCGGTCGCCAGCAGGTCGAAGGGACTTTCATTGGTGATCACTTGAATGCCGGGATGCTCTGCCATCAGGCGCACGATGGCCTCGGGCAGAATGCGCGTGCGGCCGAGGGGCAGGGCACCGACGTGCACAACACCGTGCAAGGCGCCGCGAAGGGCGGTGATGTCGGTGTCGATATGGCGCAACTCGTTCAGCGCACGGCGGATTGCAAACAGGATGTCATGACTGGCGCGGGTCGGCTGCAAGCCGCGTGGCGTGCGCTCGAACAGCGATTGGCCGCAGCCGTTTTCCAGCACTTTCAGCGTCGAACTGACGGCCGGTTGGCTCAGGCCCAGCAGACTGGCCACGGTCTGCATATGGTGGGTTTCACAGAGTTTGATGAACACTTGCAGGCGTCGCGCCTGGAACAGATAAAGCGGTTCAATCGCGGCTTTTTCGCCTAGGCCGAGCAATGTAGGCACGCTCCCAAGCTCCGCCAGCACCCGTCGCGCTCGGGGCAGCAAACGCTCTCCGAAATTGGTCAGACGCATACCGTTGGCATGGCGCTCGAACAGCATTACGCCCAGCCGTTCTTCGAATTCGGAAATGGAGCGGGTGACCACCGATTGCGCCCGGTACAGCGCGACTGAAGCCTTGGAGACGCTGCCGTGATCAGCCACGCGGACGAAGGCGCGCACGTGCATCAGGCTCGGCAGTTCAAGGTTTTCCATGGACAAGGGCTCTGCGGGTCGGCGAATTCGACGACTATGCCGCCGATATTTTCGAGTGGCAATAAAAAAAACGCATACCTCGAACACTCGAACGCATTACTCCGTCGGCGGGGTGCGATGCGATGCTCTTTCGCAACGCTAAAGGAGAATCCGCAATGATCGATTCAACCAAAAACGCGCTGGTCGTCAGCGCCCACTCAGCCGATTTTGTCTGGCGTGCCGGTGGCGCCATCGCTCTGCATGCCCAGCAGGGTTACCACGTTCACATTGTCTGCCTGTCGTTCGGTGAGCGCGGCGAATCCGCCAAGCTGTGGCGCAAGGGCGAGATGAGCGAAGACAAGGTCAAAGCCGCACGTCGCGAAGAGGCTCAGGCCGCCGCCGATATTCTCGGGGCCAGTGTCGAGTTCTTCGATATCGGCGATTACCCGATGCGCGCCGACAAGGAAACCTTGTTCCGCCTTGCCGATGTGTTCCGCCGGGTGCAACCGGAGTTCGTCCTCAGTCACTCGCTCAAGGACCCGTACAACTACGATCACCCGCTGGCCATGAACCTGACGCAGGAGGCGCGCATCATCGCCCAGGCCGAAGGCTATAAACCGGGTGAGAAAATCGTCGGCGCACCGCCGGTCTACAGTTTCGAGCCGCACCAGCCCGAGCAATGCGAATGGCGCCCCGATGTATTGCTCGACATCACGGAGGTCTGGGACAAGAAGTACGCGGCCATCCAGTGCATGGCCGGTCAGGAACATTTGTGGGAGTACTACACGCGCGTTGCCCTGCAGCGCGGTGTGCAAGCCAAACGTAATGTCGGGATCACCTCAACCCGCAACATCGTCTATGGCGAGGGTTATCAGAGTATTTTCCCGCGTGTCACGGAGAATCTGGGATGAGCGAACATATCGGCAAGACTGGCGTTGTCGTGCGCAATATTCAGCGGGCCGAAGCGGCGCTGGTCGATGAATTGAATCGCTTCGGGGTGGCGACTATTCATGAAGCACAAGGCCGCAAAGGACTGTTCGCGGCTTCGATCAGACCAATTCAACAAGGCTCGGTAATCAGTGGTTCAGCCATCACGGTACTCGTCGCTCCGGGCGACAACTGGATGTTCCATGTGGCCGTCGAACAATGCCGGCCCGGTGATATTCTGGTGGTTGCGCCGAGTTCACCTTGCACAGACGGCTACTTCGGCGACCTTTTGGCCACCTCGCTCAAGGCTCACGGCGTTCGGGCGCTGGTAATTGATGCGGGCGTGCGCGACACCCACACCCTGCGCGAAATGGGCTTCCCGGTCTGGTCCCGCGCCATCAGCCCCCAAGGCACAATCAAAGAAACCCTGGGCTCGGTCAACCTGCCGCTGGTGTGCGGCGGGCAACTGGTGCACCCGGGTGATGTGGTGGTTGCGGATGACGATGGTGTTGTGATCGTGCGACGTACCGAGGTGCAGCAAGTCGTCGAAGCCAGTCGCGCCCGGGCCGACCTGGAGGAACAGAAGGCCTTGCGCTTGGCCAAGGGCGAACTGGGTCTGGACATCTACAACATGCGCGCGCGCTTGGCGGAAAAGGGTTTGCGTTACGTCGACAATCTTGAAGAGCTGGGAGACTGAGCATGGCGCAGACCCGCATTCCCTGTCTGTTGATGCGCGGCGGTACGTCGAAAGGCGCTTACTTTCTGGCCGACGATTTACCGCAAGAGCCTGCGCTGCGAGACCGCGTGTTGCTGGCGGTGATGGGCTCGCCGGATGCGCGGCAGATCGACGGCATTGGCGGTGGTGATTCACTGACCAGCAAAGTGGCGATCATCAGACCGTCAAGCCGCGCGGGTGCAGATGTCGATTACCTTTTCGCCCAGGTGCTGGTGGATGAGCCGCGCATCGATTACGGTCAGAACTGCGGAAACATCCTCGCCGGTGTCGGCCCGTTCGCCATCGAGCGCGGGTTGGTGGCGGCGATAGCCGACGTCACCCCAGTGCGGATCTACATGGAAAACACCGGACAGATCGCCATCGCCCATGTACCAACCTCTGATGGTGAGGTGCGCTATGACGGCGACGCGCGTATCGACGGCGTGCCAGGACAGGCCGCACCATTGATTGTCGAATTCAAGGATATCGCTGGCGCCAGTTGCGGCGCCCTGTTGCCGACCGGCAGCGCCCGGGACGTGATCGACGGCGTTGAAGTGACCTGCATCGATAACGGCATGCCCGTAGTGCTGATCAACGCGCAAGAGCTTGGTTGCAGTGGCTATGAGAGTCCTGCGCAACTCGACGTCAATGCTTCACTGAAACAGCGTCTGGAGTCCATTCGACTGCAAGCGGGGCGACGTATGAACCTGGGAGATGTGAGCCAGCGCAACGTGCCGAAGATGTGCTTGATTGCACCACCGCAAATAGGTGGGGCCATCAGCACACGCAGTTTCATTCCCCATCGATGCCACACCAGCATTGGTGTGTTTGGCGCCGTCAGTGTAGCTGCTGCCAGCCTAATTGAAGGCAGTGTTGCGGAGGGCATGGCAGTTGTGGAGGAAGGTGATATGAAGCGCTTGTCGATCGAACACCCGACGGGCGAGTTTACTGTTGAAGTACGGTTAAAGGATGGGAAAATAGCGGGCTGCGGGTTGATGCGCACCGCCAGACTTTTAATCAGCGGCATCGTATTCGTTCCGTCAGGTCTATGGCGTGATATGCCAATCGGTTAAATTCGACCCTCCAATTAAGATCAACCGAGCGATCCTGTAGACACGGTTGTTAGTTTTGGTTGCGGAAACCGAACAAATCATGCGGAAAGGATTTACGAAATCCGCGATTACAATCGCGTACCTCACAAACGACAAAGCCCTGAATAATCATGGCTTTGTCGTATCAAATACGGATGAGGCGGTGGGATTCGAACTCATGGACTTGTTACAGTTGACTGTTTCAATTCCATGACTATAACAAGTAGTTTCAATGGGTTATGGCCCAAAGTATTCCGCTTTGATCGTGTGCAAATGTCACTCGGTACGGTCGCTAACGGGCCAGAGTGTGTAAAAATGTCAGATTGGGTTTTCAGGACATCGAAAATGCTCTAGAAAAAATCGTAGAGACAGGAATTTTCGAGTCTGGCGACATCGTGGATCAGTATGCTCTGGAAGCAGGTCTAACTTAGCTCTGGATTATTTCCGCGCTCATTGCCTGTGCCGACTGAACGGCATCGCTAGACTGCCATCTACGGCGACTGACTCATGTCGACCCAAAGCTGCCATCACTGCTTACGACAATCGATTTAGAACAGACATCGAGACTAGTAGAGTAGAGCCTACACTCTATTGCTACTGATCAAAACAGTTCGTGCGATGGTGGTTGCGAGCAGTAGCGTATGACTTTTCCGAGAAGGGGCTGTCGAACCTTAGGTTGGGGGCATCCATTTCAAACCATCCAAAGCATGCCCTCAGATATGCCCCCATTATAGCGATCGCATGGAGGTGAATGGAGCTCCATGGTTTGTGGAAAGGCAAAAATGATCAGAAGAACTGCCTGTCCTAAGAGGCTTACAGACTTTCAGGCAAGCCAAAAAACATTTGGACTTGGCTCTAGGACGGTGTTTTCAGTCGGATAAAATTCAAATGTGCCCCCAGTTTGGCCCCCACTAGAGCGGGATACGTGGGCGATCGAGATTGGCGATCTCTGAGGCGGGCTAGGGTGGTCGTCGATGGCTTTCAGTGTTACTCCTCATCGGATCTGGGTGGGAGAGGGCAAGGCTCATCAAGGACCAGCTAGTCCGCTCTCGGTCGAGAACAGCAACTCCGATCGGCTGTGTTCGACCTAATATTTGTATCCACGTAATTGGTTTGCTGGGCTTGGAAGTGTCTACGAAACCAAACGCGATTCAGTTCTTATCCAACCATTTGCCCTCTACCAGCACGTTCTGTATCACCCATACATGTACAAAAGGTCGTCGATCAGATCTAGCTCCTGCTGCGTGTACTGGGCCTTGTTGTACCGTCTAATGTCCTTCAAGCACACTCCTAATCGGAACTTGCCGCGAGGGATCCTGAACAACTTCGATCAGACCGTCGCAATCGGGATCTCTTCCCTGGAGGTATTTCTCAATCAGTTCTTTGAGCGCTACGCGCCCCTCCAGATCGGTTGGCACTGTTATTTCTCCCGCAAAATGGTGACGTCATCTGCTGTGATGATAACGGTGGTAGCCGGTTTAGGGAGGAGTTGCTGCGCACGTACCGTACTCAGGGTGCGATTACGTGTCGAGCAGCTATGCAGCTCGTGTTAAGCCGAGGGATACCCTCGGCAAGGTCACAGATCAAATAGATGCCAAAACCGCCTTTCGTTGCTTTCGATATGCCTGGCGCAAAGCCAGACAATAGAGAATCCAACCCCGACGCCCAGGAAACCCACAAATGCCTCGGCCCAATTGTAGGGAGGGTCGTTGAACCCCACCACGGCTACCAACACTGCAATCACAGATAGTACAGAAACAATGTAGGAAGCAATCAAGGGATTCATTAATGCCGGAAATCTTTGCGTGGGAAGGTATAGCACCGCAAATGCTAACCACGGAAGGACAATCAACGATTCGAGGTTGTTGGCAACGATGAAGGCTTCTGTTTCTGGGATCGCCAAAGGCGCCAGCATCAAAATCAGAGCACCCAAGGTGTAGAAAGGGGCTCGCTTCGATCTAAAAGAGGTCAACATCGACCAACCCGACACCATCACCCCAAGCATTAAGGCGGCAACCCACAGTAAGCGGGTCAGTCCCTCAAATCCGCCCGCCAGTAGGGAGACCCCGCAAATGGCAGTTAGGAGATGGCCAGCGGTTCCCAAGACGCATGCCAGTACTCGATTTTTGCGCACTGGATCCTTCAAGGTGGTTAGCGATCGGAGCTCAAGTTTGATCTGCGAACCGGGCTTGTGCTGAACGCTTTCGATTTTGAAGTTAGTTTCTGAGTCGGTGTGCTTAGCGGCTTCAATGATAGCGTTAACGCCATCCAGTCCTTTGGCCAGGCAGGGTCGAGCATATTTTGCACCGAGGCCGATCGCTGTTGAGTTCGTCGTTACGTCATCAACGCTCGGCTGAATGCCAATGACAGAGGTCACATGCCAACAGTGGGTTTCAGTGAGAACAAACAGCCAAGAATCCTCTGCCACAAGCACTTGAGATATTTGTGCTTGCCGTATGAGGTCGTTGCGTAGAGGGGCGGAAGGTCTGGGGTAATAACCGGGTTTCAGATTCTGGTCAAACAGCCAATCTCTGAGACTGTTTCCTGCGGCCCCGTTGCCGGCGGCTCCCACGGCTATAATTGGCGCCCCCTCAAACATGACTACTTTGCCTGGCGTAAACAGCTTGCTCTTTATCTCCCAACCGCGGGCGTTCGACATTGCAGTCAAGGCAGCAGTGTCGAAACTTACAAGCGTATCTGCGCAGAGAATCTTCTTATCCCAGGTAATGGTTGTCAAAAAGCACCTTTTGAACATGAGTGGTGGAACGACTCAGTGAGGGCATCACCTAGTCGTTGCGAATTAGGATTTGCCGATATGTTTAAAGTGTACTTTCATCACTGAGCCGCCACCATGCAATTGATCCCCGCCACCCTCTTCCATGATGCTGCACCGGTCAAAGCGCCTACCGCGGAGCTTCCATTTGACGAAAAGTTGATGATGCTATCGCGGTTATCAAGCAGCAGATCTTGGACGGGAGGCGTTGCGTGATCGCCTGCAGTTTCGGCAAGGACAGTTCGGTCACTGTGGCGCTCGCGCTGAGGGCAATGGACGAACTGCAGAGAGAGGGTATTCAGGTTCCTGAGCTTCACGTTCTCACCAGTGATACTCGGATCACTACAGTCTGCAGCTCCATGAGTCCATAAGCATGTCTTATGCACCTTTTGTTGTTGTTTTTGGTGTTTTCAGCGCGCACGGCTCCCCCAAGGCGCATCCGGCGCGCGCTGCGCAATATGGACAGTGTTTGGAAGCTGAGGCGGGGTCAGCCGGCGGAAGCCAAGCGGGTGATCGCCTCTTGGCTACCGGCCAGTTGGCGTAGGATGAACTTCTGGATTTTTCCAGTTGCCGTTTTGGGCACTTCCCCAAATATCACCCGGCTAGGGCACTTGTAGCGCGCCAGTCGTGCCTGGCAATAAGCGATCAGTTCCGCTTCGCTCGGCACCGGTGCCTGGCTTTTCAACTCGATGAAGGCGCAGGGTACTTCGCCCCATTTGTTATCCGGCTGCGCCACTACGGCGGCGTGCAGCACCGATGCGTGGCCGTGGAGGATGTCTTCGATTTCCACTGAAGAAATATTTTCGCCCCCAGAGATAATCACGTCTTTGCAGCGGTCGGTGATCTGCAGGTAGCCGTCGGGATGTACCACGGCGACATCTCCCGTGTGAAACCACCCGCCTTCAAAAGCTTTTTGCGTAGCTGAGGGGTTTTTCAGGTAGCCCATCATCACGGTGTTGCCACGCAGCAACAGCTCACCGGTGGTCTGGCCATCGTGGGGGACAGGTTCAAGGGTTTCGCCGTCGGCCACCATCAAACCCTCGAATGCCGCCGCCCGAGCGCCTTGCCTGACGCGCAGCCGGGCTTTGTCGGTCGCGTCGAGTTGGTCCCAACCGTCTTGCCAGACGCAACTGATGGGCGTGCCCGCCACTTCCGTGATGCCGTACACGTGATCCACCTGGAAACCCATGGCCACTACCGCGTCCAGCACGGAGGCCGGAGGCGGCGAGCCGGCGGTCAACACCCGAACCGGGTGCGGTAATGGCGGCGGCGCTGGCGTATTGGCAATCATCGCCATCACCGTTGGTGCCGCGCAGAAATGGTCGGCGTGGTGCTCGGCGATGGCGTCCAGCACCGCCTCGGCGGTGACTTTGCGCAGGCAAATATGAGTGCCTGCCGCAGCGGTAATCGCCCAGGTGAAGCACCAGCCGTTGGCATGGAACATCGGCAGCGTCCACAAATACCGTGGTGTTTGCGGCAGCGGCCAGTTGGTCATTTGCAGCAGGCTCATCAGGTACGTGCCACGGTGGCTGACCACCACGCCTTTGGGATCGCCGGTGGTGCCTGAGGTGTAGTTTAGCGCGATGGGCTGCCACTCGGTTGCGGGCCTTACGCCTTCAAACTGCGGGTCGCCTTGCGTGAGCAGGCTTTCATAGTCCGGTGCCTGCGCGCCTGTCCAGGGGGTGGCCAGGTGATCGCGAATCATCACGATGGCCGGCGGCCGCTCAAGCTTGGACAGTGCCGCGCCTGCCACGGCCATGAACTCGCAATCGACCAATAACAACCTGCACTCGCTGTGCTGCAAGATGAACGCAATGCCGTCAGCGTCCAAGCGATGGTTGATGGTATTGAGAATGGCACCGCTCAGCGGAATGCCGAAGTGGGCCTCGATCATTGCCGGGGTATTCGGCGAGAGGATTGACACTGTCTCACCCGGTTGTACGCCCCGGCTGACTAGCGCTGAAGCGAGGCGATAACAGCGTTCTCGCGTGTGTGCCCACGTGCGCCGCACGTCGCCGTGAATGATCGCAATACGTTCCGGATGAACCAGCGCAGCACGGTCCAGGAACCCCACGGGGGTCAAGGGCACATGGTTGGCCGGGTTGTGCTCAAGTCCACTGATCATGGGCAGGTCTCCTTATTATTATTGTGAAAAACAGCGAAAGCGCTGACCGGTTCCCGTGCGGTGACCAGCGTGTTTTCAATCGCCTGGGGGTCGGCATAGCCCAGGCTCATGCCACACACCAGCATCTGGTCGGCGGGAATGTTCAGCGTCTGCGCGATAACCGGGTGGTACTTGAGAAACGCCGCCTGCGGGCAGGTGTGCAAACCGCGCCCGAGCGCGGCCAGCATGACGCTTTGCAAAAACATGCCATAGTCCAGCAAGCTGCCTTGCTCCAATACCTTGTCGACGGTAAACAGCAGGCCAACCGGGGCATCGAAGAAACGGTAGTTGCGCCCGTGCTGTTGGTGCATACGCTGCTTTTCGTGCTTGGCAATCCCCAGCAACCCGTAGAGGTCCCAACCCACCTTGCGTCGGCGATCCAGATAAGGCGTGGTCCATTCGCGCGGGTAGTATTCGTAGGGGTCCTGCATGTCGCGACTGAGTTGCGGGTCGTTATCGACAGCGGCGATGGCCTGCGACAGCTGCTCCTTGGCGTCACCGGTCACCACGTGCACCCGCCACGGTTGCATATTCACGCCTGAGGCACTGAAGCGTGCGATATCCAGAATGGCCTCGATTTCCTCATGGGCCACGGCCGTCGGAAGAAACGCCCTGACACTGCGACGTGAGCTGATAGTCCAGTCAACAGTGCGCTGCAGTTGCAGCGCAGACAGCGGCGGTGGTGACAAGCGGTCCAAGGTGTACCTCCTTTACATGGCTCAGTTCGGACGGGGTTCAGCGCGTGAGTGCCGTTAACTTGCTGACCCTTTGTGAGTCGGCCCGTGACTGATTGACAAAGGTAACCGCCAGCGCGCCAAGCAGACCCGCCAACGCGATCACCATGAAATTTTGCTCAAGGGGCAGGGCCAGTGACACCAGCCAGCCGATCAGCACCGGGGCGATGATTGCGCCGACTCGGCCAACCCCCGATGCGAACCCTACGCCTGTTGAACGGATTGGAGTTGGGTAGAAATCCCCGGCATAGGCGTAGGCAATCAACTGCGTACCCAGCGTCGAGGCGCCGACAATGAACACCACCACAAACAGCAATTCGGTGGAGCGAGTAAAGGCCATCGCAGTGAGCGCCAGTGCACCGACGACATAAAACGCAATCAGCACATGCTTGATATTGAGCTTGTCGCTCAGCCAACCGCCGCCGATCGCACCCACAATCGCCCCAACGTTGAACACAATGACGAAGTTCAATGCCGAGCCAAGACTGTGGCCGGACATCGCCATCAATTTGGTCAGCCAGGAGTTGAGCGCGTAGACCATGAAGAGTCCGGTCATGAACGCCGCCCATATCATCAGGGTACTGAAACCGCGCCCTTCGCTGAACAGGCCTTTGATCGGGCTATCGAGGGCGGCCTTGGCCTCTGCCGGATGACCGGCCAGCAGCGTCTCATCGCTCAGCTCAAGCGTGGGGTTGATTCGCAGCACAATACCGCGCAGCTCAGCCTGGCGGCCTTGTTTGAGCAGGTACGCCATGGACTCCGGCATCATCTTCAAAATCAGCGGAATCAGCAGTACCGGCAGCCCTGCCACAAAGAACACCGACTGCCAGCCATGGCTCTCGATCAGGTGCTTACCGGTGAGTGCAACCAGAATGCCGCCCACTGAGTATCCGGCAAACACCAGGGTGACAAGGCGCGTGCGCAGCCTGGCCGGCGAAAACTCGCCCATCTGTGCGGTGACAATCGGTAGTACGCCGCCAATGCCGAGGCCGGCAATGAAGCGCGAAACACTGAAGCTGAAGGGGTCGCTGGTCAGCCCCGCTGCAGCGGTAAACAGGCTAAACAGCGCGACGCAGATGGCGATCATCTTCGGTCGGCCGATGCGGTCTGCCAAGGTGCCCAGGAAGATTGCGCCGAGCATCGTACCCAGCAGCGCCGAACCGGCCATGACCCCTGCACTGGTTGCGTCAATGCCCATGTCCTGCATGATGGCGGGCAATGCGGCACCGACCACGGCGAGGTCATACCCATCGATTATCAGGATCAGCACACACCAGAACAGAATAAGCCGGTGGAACCCGTTGAATGTTGATTCGCCTGCGAGCGTATAGACGTTCACTGGTGGCATGGCGTGTCTCCTTCAATTTTATTGTTGTTGGTGAAGTCCACTTCGCCACATTCTAGGAAGGCGTCCGCGTGTCGCCCATGCCTGGGCGCATCAATGTGCGTGAGCTGTTTGGGCATTCAAGGGGTGATAAAGGGGGGGAATGTGAAAGGGGGGCTATTCGTCGAGCTGACCGCGTCGATACGCCCCGGGGCTCACACCGGTCCACTTCTTGAACGCGCGGTGAAAAGCGCTGGTTTCCTGGAAACCGGTGGCGGTCGCGACCTGTGTGACCGTCATTTCGCCACGGGAGAGCAGGTCAATCGCCATGTCGCGGCGCAGGTCGTCCTTGAGGTTTTGGTAATGCGTGCCTTCGGCTTGTAAGCGGCGCTGCAATGTGGAGTTGGACATATGCAGCACCCCGGCGAGGTCATCGCGTTCGGGCCAGCACTCCGGGGCCAAACCCCGGAGGTAACGTCGTATCTGTGCGCTGAGACTGTCGTCGTTGCGGTATCTGACCAGCAGGCTGGCAGGCGTTTCCTTGAGAAACGGGCCCAAGGTGGCGCCCGACTGGCTGATTTTCATATCCAGGCATTTTTTGTCGAAGCTGATCCAGGTTGTAGAGGCGTCGTAGTCGATGTCTTCGCAGAAGCGCATGCGGTAATCGCTTTGATCCGCGGGCTTGGGCGCGCGAAAGCTCAATTTGTGCACGGGAATACGCTGGTTGACCAGCCAGCAGGAAAGCCCATGTACGAGGATAAACCAGGTGCCGTAGGCAAATAGGCGGCGTAGTACGCCCTTGTCATGCAAAACGATAAACGCCTTCTCGTCCTTGACCACGAGTTCGCCATGCACGTCATCCAGGACCAGCCTCAGAAACGCCAGCATTCTGTGCAAAGCATGGCCTAGAGTGGTGCAGTCGAGCAGCGCCTGGCACATCAGCTTGAAGCTGCCGCGGCGCATGGGATGACTGTCGATGCCGAAGAATTCGTCGTCCAGCAGGTCGGCCAACTCCACCCACAGACGGGCGAAGGCGGTCGCCGACACCCGGGCTTTTGGCGCGTCGAGCAACAGGGGGTCTATCTCTGCGTTGGCCAGGGCCACGGACAGGTCAAGACACCTGTGTCGGGCGCTATGCAACGCTTCATGCACCAGGGCAATGGAGGTGGTGCCTTTGTCCTGTGGGGGTGTCATGAAGGCTCCTCGGGCTGTAATCGGCCCTAATGTAGGGCTAATGCACACTGATCGCCAGTCGGAAAGTCCATTGCCTGCGTCAGAGATCGTAGCTAAAGCCAGCCATTATCGAGCGATCATCCTGCTGGTTGCCGAAGGTACCCATCGCATTCAAGTTCAAGCCCCATCCTGATGGCAGATGGATATCGACTTGCGCGCTCAGCCGCCCGAACGGTCTTTCGTTCGCCCCGTTGACAGGTGTTTTGATGTTGAAATTAGGCGCGTTGCGCTGATAGCTTTCAAGGGTTCGATGACTGTCGGTAAGGGCCTGCTCTGCGGTAAGGCGCAGCAGTGACTCAACGGATACCCCGTGGCTGTTGACGCGCTTGCCGATCTGCCCCCCAAGGCTGGCGTTCAGCTGTTCGTATTGCTGGCCGCGCACGCCCATGCGCAGCAGCGAATCGCCTTGCTCAGTGTAGCCACTGATCCTGCTACGCCAGTAATCCAAGCCGACCACCGGGGCCAACTCAACGGACTCAAAGCGAAACCATTGTCCGGCACGTACTGCGGCACTCAGCACATTGGCATCGGGTGAGGCAGCCAAGTTGTCGAACACGCCTGCCCGTGAGATATCGAACTGGCCGGCGCCATAGGCCAACCCCATGTTGATAAATGTCCCTTGTGCGGCAAAGCTCGCCATGACCGCGGCTTGGCCCATCTGCAATGCGGTGTTGCTGCCACCTTTGCTTGCTTGCCTCGATTCAATATCTGAGTAGTTAAGAGCCGCGCCGAGCGTCCATTCACTTGAGAGTCGGTAGTCGACTCCGATACTGATGGCGTTGTTCTTGAAGGTGTCTTTTCCAGGGTCGAGCCCAGGCCCGGGCATCTGCGAATGGTCGGCCCCATTAGCGACGCCACCGTTGATAAAAACTGTCCAGGGTGAAGCCTGATTACGCGCCTCAATATCGATACCCCGCAGGTCATATCGACTGATCAGCGGCTGAAGAAAGTGGTTGCCTGCTGAACCGACCATGGTCGATTGCACGCTGAGGGTGTTTCGAGCATTGATGATATTGGCGATATAACTCGCAATCAGCCTTTCAAAGCGATCGGTGTAATGAATGCTGTCCTTCATTAAATAGGTGTTCTGTTGCGCAAGGGACAGTGTGTCGCATTGGTTGGCCTCGCAGTTATCCAGGCTGGTGATATGAGTGAAACCATATTTCGCGGGGTCACTTACCGTGTTTTTTAGTAAATTCAGTACATCGAAATAGTAGATGTTAACGTTGGAAATATTAAGCGCCAGCAATTGCTGGTTGAAGGTCTTGGCACTAATTGAAAGCGCTTCAAGGGCCGGGTCTGCCGCGAGCGAAGGGTCTGTCAATAACGAGACGTCATCAGAACCGATCAGCACAAAGTTATGTGCGCCCAGTGCCTGAAGTGTTCGGATGCCGGTTTCTATATTGCTGACGTAGGTATCCAATGCGGCGAGGGACGCATCATCGAAAATATCGTTGGTGCCAATCCAGATGCCAATCAGGTCATTTTTGCTCAAGGATTTTTTTCCACTGACCACGTCACTGCTGAACTTTTCTATTTGGGTCAGAAAACCGGTGGGCGCCCCCACCAAGGCGTCGTCAAAACCGGTATATCCGCTCTTTGCGCCGCCGATTGCATAACCGTTGGTATCGCTGAAGGCCAGCCCGGACAGGCCCGGTAGGACCTCGGCCCATGTGCTGCCATTGGTGAATTTCCCATCCGCGCCCGGGTAGCGACCAGGCGCGTTGCCGATGGCTGCGCCAAATTCACGCACAGAAATGCCGTTGTCGGTGAGGCTGTCGCCAAAGGAATAGAAAGAATTGCCCTGGGCGGAGTAAGACGATAGCGACAATACGCCGGCGATCAGGATACTGCGGACTCGCGTGTCTGTGATGTTCACTGTCTCTACCTGTTTTTATTGTTTTGGCAGCGTTTCCGACAATGCGGAAAAGTGTGTTGGTTATGCAGTCACATGTTTATGTCAGCGAGGATTATGCGCAGGGCAAGGCGTGATACAAATGTCAGAACTCAAAAAATCACTTATGTGTTTTCTAAACTAAACGACTGAGAGTTGTACGTTTATGTGTTAGCAACTTGTTTATTGCCGTGGTGAGGAAATCTTGTAGGAATTCATGCTGTTGGTGCTGATCCAGCGCTAAACCCGTCAGCCAGGCGGGCGCGCACTGCAGCAAGTTGGCGATCATTTTGGCAATCGGTACTGCTTGAGGATCAACGATCTGGGCAGGTGCGCCCAAGGTCATATGAAGACCGCCTTCGTAGTCTTCACGCAGCCTGTACAAGCGCTGCTGTTGTTCTTCGGTCAAGCACCTAATGGCGCGCTCCGCGAGGCGCAAGTGCCACGGCATTTCTGCATGCAGGCGCAGGTGTACCTGGATCAACAGGTTGAGTTTTTCCGGCTTTTTTACCGCTGCGCGCCTCACGCTAGCGACGCCGGCAAGCAACTCCTCATACAGCTCTTCAATCAGGTCGAACAACAGCTCCTGCTTACTGGGGTAATGGTGATAAAGCGCACCCGGTGACAGGCCCAGGGAGGAGGCAAGTTCACGCATGCCGACCTGACTGAAACCTTTGCTGGCCAGCAGTTCCAGCACCTGAGGACGGTACTGGATGAAATGCGAACGTCGTTCAGAAACAGGCATCGTCGGGCCTCCCGATAACGCAAAAAAAGGAGCGTGACGCGATGGCGCCACGCTCCCGGAAAGAGTTTTCAGTGTTGTGCGGCTTTCTCCGCCCCCCAGCCGGTTTCGGCGCGCACGCTTTGCTGCTCGTAGGCATCCCGCTCGGTAGTTGTGCTCGGGCTGCGATCCAGGCAGGAAACGCCCCACGCGACGGCGAAGGCCAACGGCATCGAGAACAGGGCGGGGTAGTCGTACGGGAACAAGGCCTCGGGGTGATGCAGTACCTTGACCCATACCCCCGGCGACAGCAGCACCAGCGCCAGGGAACTGACCAAACCGCTCAGCCCGCCCCACAGTGCGCCACGGCTGGTCAGGCCTTTCCAGTACATGGCCAGCAGCAGAATGGGAAAGTTTGACGAGGCCGCAATACCAAAGGCCAGCGCCACCAGGAACGCCACGTTCTGCCCCTTGAACAGAATACCCAACGCAACTGCCAGCACACCCAGGATCACGGTGGCCCAACGGCTGACACGCATTTCCTTGCCGCTGTCGGGTTTGCCCTTGCACAACACGTTGGCGTAGAGGTCATGGGAGATGGCGGACGCGCCGGCAAGCGCCAGGCCCGACACCACGGCCAGGATCGTCGCGAAGGCGACGGCGGCGAGGAAGCCGAACATCAAATCACCGCCCAAGGCTTGCGCCAGATGCATGATTGCCATGTTTACGCCGCCCACCAGTGGCCCGCCGATCACGCCTTGGTCGAAGTAGCTGGGGTCGGTGCCGACGATGCTGATGGCAGCGGTGCCGAGGATGCACACCAGGATAAAAAACAGACCGATCAAGCCATAGGCCACCAACACCGATTTGCGCGCCGCCTTGGCGTCCGGAACGGTGAAAAAACGCATCATGATATGCGGCAAACCGGCGATGCCGAACACCAGCCCCAGGGACAGGGAAATCATCGACACCGGGTCCGTGGCGATCTTCAACGGCCCGAGAATCAGCTGTCCGCTCTGGTGTGTCGCGACGGCGCTGTCAATCATGCGCTCCATGCTGAAGCCAAAGTGCTGGAATGCCAGCCCGGTCAGCAGGATGCCGCCACTGAGCAACAGCCCGGCCTTGATGATCTGCACCCAGGTGGTCGCCACCATGCCGCCGAAAGTGACGTACACCACCATCAGCACACCGACGCAGACCACTGCAACTTCGTAGTCGAGGCCGAACAGCAAGTTGATCAATTGCCCGGCGCCGACCATCTGCACAATCAGGTAGAAGCATACGATGACGAACGAGCTGAACGCCGAAAACAAGCGAGTGGTAACCGGGTCGAGGCGATAGGCGATGATGTCGGCCAGGGTGTAGCGCCCCAGGTTGCGCAGACGCTCGGCCATCAGAAACATAATCAAGGGCCAGCCAAGAATCGCGCTGACCGAGTAAATCATGCCGTCAAAACCGGTTGAAAACACCATGCTCGAAACACCCAGCAGCACGGCGGCGGACATGTAGTCGCCGGCAATCGCAAAACCGTTTTGTACCCCGCTGATGCCGCCGCCGGCGGTATAGAAATCCGCCGCTGAGCGCGTTCGGCCCGCTGCCCAGTAGGTGATGCCGACAGTAGTCACGACGAAGGCCAGGAAAATCGCAATGGCAGTCATGTTGGGCTGGCGCGCCACGGCTTGGCTTGTTTGTGCCAGGACCGCAAAGCTGCACAGGCACAGCACCGCCGTGGCGAATAACAGGCTAGAGGCCTTCATGGTTGCACCTCCGACAGCAGCGCCCGGTTCAGCTTGTCGAACACGTGGTTGGCGCGAAACACATACAGCCCGGTCAAGAGCCAGGAGCCGACAATCAGGATGAGTGCCGACCAGATCCCCACCGTGATGCCACCGCCCACAGGCACATGCAACAGGACATGGGGGAACCAGGACACCGCCGCGACAAACAGCGAATAAAGCCCTAATACAATGGCACTGAGGGTGAAGGTCAGGCGAGTGCGACGCCGGACCAGTTCGCGATAACGCGGGCTGCTGCGCAACGCCTGATAGGCAGGGTGCAATGACATGTTGAGCTCCTTGATACCTTGATTGTTATTGGCTGGAGTTTTTTGTTATGGGGTTGCCGTGCTTGCGCACCGCGGGTGCTGCACTACGCCCCGCCGCGTTTCCATAACGCGTGGAGTGCGTGCCGGAATCAGCCTTGCAGGTGTGATGAGGACGTCATGTCCGGTGTAGGTGGCGTTAGCTTATCCAGTGCCTCACTGGCATTTAAATAACCCGATGCGCCGATTAACTTGCATAATCCGCCAGTTCATCGCGGCGCCTGCCCCTCAGGTTTTTCGCGGGCTGCACCAGCGCGTGGGGGAAAGGCCGAAGGCCTTCTTGAAGTGTCGGGTCATATGACTCTGGTCGAAGAAGCCGGCTTCGATCGACGCATCCGACAACCCTTGCCCGGCCTGGACCAGCGCCTTGACCCGGTCGAGGCGACGCAGCGTCAGGTAGCGATGGGGGCTGGTTCCGAAAAACTCGCGAAAGTCACTCGACAGGCTCCAACGGTCGCGCCCGGCGCAGTGAGCGAGGTCATCGAGGGTGATCGCCTGGTCGAGGTTGTCGTCGATGTATTCGCGTGCGATGGCAGCAGCCGCAAAGTGATGGGAAGCGCTGACAAGGCCGCTGTTGGCGACGCTGGCGAGGGTGATGACAAACGTGTAGAGCGCGTCATCCTCGGCCATGGAGTCCAGGTCGGCATCCAGTGTGTTGAGCAGTGCGTCGGCGGCCACCGCCAATTGCTTATTCTGCGTGATACAGGCGCCGAAAAAGGGCAGGGCGCTGCCCTTGATGATGTCTTGAACCTGCGAAGGCGACACATACACGCCGCGATAGTGGAAACCCGCGTCGGAGCCGGCGCAACCATCGTGTGATTCATCCGGGTGAATGATCATGGTTTCGCCGGGCAGGCACAGCTTGGATTCACCCCGATAGTGAAAGCGATGTACGCCGGATAGCGTGCGCCCGATGGCGTAGGTATCGTGTCGGTGCGGATCAAACGCGTGCGAACCGAAGTAGGCTTCAAAACGCTCCACTTTGGAGGTTGGCGCTGCGTGTCTCACCCAGTCTTGTTGCGGTTGGTCGTTTTGCATAGTGGCGCACCGAGGCAATACCGCTGTTCTCTGGCAGAGCATAAACAGAGGCATCGCCGTTTGGCTTGGACGTTTGTGGGTTTAACCTGGCCTGGCGGTTTTTGCGGGGCAAAAGCCGACCGGTGGGTTACATCCGCTCAAGAATGGCGGCAATCCCTTGGCCACCGCCAATGCACATGGTGACCAGGGCATAGCGCCCGCCACTGCGTTGCAGCTCATGGATCGCCTTGATTGCAATCACTGCACCGGTCGCGCCCACCGGGTGCCCGAGGGAGATGCCCGAACCATTGATATTGACCTTGTCCGGGTCAAACTCCAGTTGCTGCGCCACGGCACAGGCCTGGGCCGCAAAGGCCTCATTCGACTCAATCACATCAATGTCCTGGATGCTCAAGCCGGCGCGCTTGAGGGCCAGGCGGGTGGCCGGAACCGGGCCTATACCCATGTAATCCGGATCGACACCGGCATGGGCATACGCGACTAGGCGCGCGAGGGGCTGCAGGTTGTGCTGTTGGATCGCAGTGGCGTCTGCCAGCACCACAGCAGCCGCGCCGTCGTTGAGGCTTGAGGCATTGCCGGCGGTGACCGTTCCGCCTTTCTGAAACGCCGCATGCATTCGGCCCAGTTGTGCGAGGTCGAGATTGGCGCGCACGTTTTCATCGGTATCGAACAGCACCGTCTGGCGTTTGACTTGCACCTCAACCGGGACGATCTGCTCCTTGAATCGGCCTTCGCTTACCGCGCGAGCAGCGCGTTCCTGGCTCTGCAGGGCCAGACAGTCCTGCATGTCACGGGTAATGCCATAGCGCTCGGCAATATTTTCGGCGGTCACGCCCATGTGCGTGCGCTTCCACGGGTCATGCAGGATGCCATTCATGTAATCCACGGCCTGGCTATCACCCAGGCGGCTGCCCCAGCGCAGGCCGGGCAGCAAGTAGGGGCCACGGCTCATGGACTCCGCGCCACCGGCTACGGCCACTGAATAATCCCCCAGCAGAATGCCCTGCGTTGCACTCAGGATGGCTTGCAGCCCGGAGCCACACAGGCGATTGACGTTAAAGGCCGGGGTTTCCTGGGGTATCCCGGCACCCATCGCCGCGACTCTGGAGAGGTAGGCATCCCGGGGCTCGGTGGGCACCACATTGCCCATGACAACGTGGCCGATAGGCTCGCCACCGATCCCGGCATGGATCAAGGCGCCTTTGACGGCGACGGTGGCCAGGTCAACCAGTGGCACATCTTTCAGGCTGGCGCCAAAACTGCCGATGGCGGTACGCGCCGTGCCAACGAAGAACACATCTTTGTGGGCCATGGAAGGCTCCCGTTTTGAGAAGTAAAGGTTCGAGGGGTAGTCAGATCGAGTAGTTCGCCAGCTCGCGGGCAATCAGCAACCGCTGGATTTCGCTGGAACCTTCGTAGATCTGAGTAATACGGGCATCGCGGTAATAGCGCTCCACCGGGTAATCCTCTAAGTAGCCATAACCGCCATGAATCTGGAGGGCTTTGGAGCACACGCGCTCTGCCATCTCCGAGGCAAACAGCTTGGCCTGGGAGGCCTCGGACAGGCAGGGAAGGCCCGCGCTTTTCAGGCGTGCAGCGTGCAGGATCAACAAGCGTGCGGCATTGAGTTGTGTGTGCATGTCGGCCAGCAAGTTGGCAATGCTCTGGTGCTCGTTGATCGGCTTGCCGAACTGCACGCGGTCGCGGGCATACACCAGTGCCGCCTCAAACGCCGCGCGGGCGATGCCCAGCGCTTGGGCGGCGATGCCGATGCGCCCGCCTTCCAGGTTGGACAGGGCAATCGACAAGCCCTTGCCCCGTGCGCCGAGCAGGTTGGCTTCGGGTATACGGCAATCGTTCAGGGTGACGGCGCAGGTATCGGAGGCGCGAATGCCCATCTTTTTCTCACTGCGCTCAACGCTGAAACCTGGGGTGTCAGTGGGTACCAGAAACGCCGACAGGCCTTTCTTGCCCAGCGCAGGGTCCGTGACCGCAAACACAATCGCCAGCTTGGCCCGCTTGCCGTTACTGACAAACTGCTTCGCGCCATTGAGCACCCAGTGCCCCTCATGCAGTTCTGCGCGGGTCCGCAGGTTATGCGCCTCTGAGCCGGCCTGGGGTTCGGTCAGGCAAAAGCAGCCGATGGTTTTGCCGCTGGCCAGATCCACCAGCCAATGATCCTTTTGGACCTGGCTGCCGTAGTTCAGGACCGGGCCGCAGCCCACCGAGTTGTGGATGCTCATCAGTGCCCCCACTGCACCATCGCCTGCGGATATTTCTTCCACGGCCAGGGCATAGGCCACGTAGTCGATGTAGGTGCCGCCCCATTCCTCGGGCACGACCATCCCGAGCAGACCCAATTCGCCCATTTGAGCTACCAGGTCATCTGTGATCCAGCCGGCTTTCTCCATGGCTTCGGCCTGGGGGGCAATCTCGCCACGAGCGAAATCGCGGGCCATGTCGCGGATCATGCGTTGTTCGTCGCTCAGTTCGAGATCGTGCATGCCAGTGCTCCTGGGTAGCGGCGAGCAGCGCCGGGGGCGAAGTCGCAGAAAAAATCCTGCACCTGTGCAGGCTCAAGCTGGGCCAGGGTCGCCGGACGCCAGACAGGGGTTTTGTCCTTATCGATGAGCAGTGCGCGAACGCCTTCCATCAGGTCTCCCGCCGCGAACCACCGAAGGTTGAGTTGCAGCTCCTGGGCAAAACAATCGCTTAGAGACAGTTCGCGGCCACGGCGCAGCAGCTCAAGGGTGATGGCCATCGCCATAGGCGACCGGCTATTTAGGACATCGACCGTTTCTTCGGCCCAGTCCTGAAACTCCGGCGTCGTTTCTGCCTGGAGTGCTGCGTGAATCGACTGCACGTCTGGGTGCGAGAAGTGCTGATCAATGGCGGGCTGCATTGCCTTAAGCTCCGACCCAGGGAATTTATTGACACCCAGTGTGGCGATCAGCGACCGCAACGCTTGTCCGGGTTGCTGGGGCCAACTCATGTTGTTCAGGCAGTGATCCAGCTCCGCGATCTGCGTGCTGCTGATGCACCAGTCTGCGAGCCCGGCATACAGGGCGTCGGCAGCGCGCACCTGAACACCCGTTACGCCGAGGTAGTCGCCCAAAACGCCCGGCAGGCGCGACAAGAAATAACTGCCGCCGACATCGGGGAAAAAACCGATCGCAACTTCAGGCATGCCCATTCGGGTGCGCTCGGTGATCACGCGCAGGCTCGCGCCTTGGACCAGTCCCATGCCTCCCCCTAGTACCAGGCCGTCGATCAGCGCCAGCACTGGCTTTGGATAGGTATGAATGTATTCATCCAGCGCGTATTCCTCGGCGAAGAACACCTGGTGCACGCCATCAGCTACTTGTTGGCTTTCGTACAACATGCGGATATCGCCGCCGGCGCAGAAGGCCTTCTCGCCAGCCGCGCGCAAGACCACTGCCACCACGTCCGAGTCCTGCTCCCAGGCGTGCAGGTGTTGCTGGAGCAGGCGCACCATGGTGAGTGTCAGCGCATTGAGGCTCTGCGGGCGGTTTAGGGTCAGGTGGCCTATGCGATTACGTACGGTTGCCAGAATCGAGGGTTCAATTTCTGTGCTGCTCATGCTGAGTCCTCGGCCTATCAGAAGTGTTTGAACTGCGGCGCACGTTTTTCGACGAAGGCGGCCATGCCTTCCTTCTGATCTGCAGTGGCAAACAACGAATGGAACATACGGCGCTCGAAACGCACGCCTTCACTGAGGCTTGACTCGAAGGCGCGGTTGATACTTTCCTTGACCAACATGGTGGATGGCAGGGATTTTTCGGCGATGGCGCTGGCGACCTTGAGGGTTTCCTCCAGCAGCGTTTCAGTCGGAAAAACGCGCGCGACGACGCCGGCGCGTTCGGCTTCTTCTGCGCCCATATGGCGCCCCGACAGGCACATTTCCATGGCCTTGGCTTTGCCAATCGCACGGGTCAGGCGCTGTGTACCACCCACGCCCGGCAACACCCCCAGGGTGATCTCCGGCAAGCCGAAGCGCACATTGTCGGCCGCGTAGATGAAGTCACACATCAAGGCGAGTTCGCAGCCACCGCCCAGGGCATAGCCGGCCACTGCGGCAATCAGTGGCTTGCGGCGACTGGCAATGCGGTCGGCGGCCGAGAAGAAATCATCGAGAAACACCTGGGGGTAGGTGAACTCGGCCATTTCCTTGATATCGGCACCGGCGGCAAATGCCTTGGTGGAGCCGGTGATGACCATGCAGCCGATCGCCGGGTCTTTTTCCAACTGATCCAGGGCCAGATTCAGCTCGGTGATCACTTGGGTGTTGATGGCATTGAGTGATTTAGGGCGGTTCAGTGTGATCAGGCCCACACGCTCATGGACTTCCAGCAGCAGGGTTTCAAACGGCATGGTTCAGACTCCGTAGATTTGCATTAACGGCCAGGCAATGGCGACCCTTTCAAGGTGGTCATTCGAGTTAGGTTGCGTTGGATATGGACTTTGGCCTAGCTTAGCCAGCGTGCCCGGTGCCTTGAAATAACCCGATCCGCCGAATAGTTTGCATATCGCGCCATGTCAGCCGTCAGCAGAGGAGTGCAGCAGGTGGAGCATCCCGTGGATAACACCTTACCCATGACCTTCGTTCAAGGCCTGCTGCAAGGGGCTCTGAACATCTGCAGCGAGGCCGATATCCGGGCTTTCGTCGGCGCCGCAGGCATAGCCGGGCACTTGCTGGAGGCGCCGGGCGCGCGGGTCACCTACGACCAGTTTGTGCGTTTGTACCAGCAGGTTGCGTTGGGCACCGATGATGAAGTGATGGGGCAGTTTTCCAGGCGCATGCGCAGCGGCACGCTCAAGTATTTGTGTTCGAGCCTGCTTGATGCTCGTTCGCTGGGCAACGCGATGTACCGCTTCACACGGTTCTGGAACCTGTTGTTGGACGACTATCTTTTTGGCTACAGCGAGCACGACGGCCAACTTGTTATCTCGCTGGAGGCACGTGACCCTGGCGCCAACGCCCAGCGCTGGGGTCACGAACTGATGATGAAACTTGTGCACGGCGTAGCGTCGTGGTTGGCCGGCCAGGAGATCCCGCTGCACAGCGTGGCGTTTTCTTTCGCGACGCCGGTATATGCGTCGGAATACATGCATATGTTCCCTGGCCCCATCCGTTTCGAGCAGCCGTGCACGGCGTTATCGTTCGACGCCGTGTGGGGTGCACTGCAGTTTCGTCGCAGCAAGGCCGAGTTGCTGCCGTTCCTGCGCGAAGCCCCGCGCTACTGGCTGTTCACCACGCTCAAGGAGCGCCTGGTGGCGCAACAGGTGCGTCAATACCTGCTGGTCCATCTCAAGCAGGCTGACACTATCCAGGGCGCGGCAACCGCGCTGCTGCTGTCCACCCGTACGTTGACGCGCCGGCTCAAGGAGGAGGGCACCAGTTACCAGATGGTCAAGGACGCACTACGCCGAGACATAGCCGTGCAGCAGTTGATCCACACAGACCTGTCCATCACGCAGATTGCCCTGGGCTTGGGGTTTGATTCCACGGCGGTGTTTCACCGTGCTTTTCGCGGCTGGACCGGCAGTACACCAGGCGCGTATCGACGCCCAGGTGTGGACCTACAAACGTACAATCCAATTGCGGCGCCAGCCGATAAAGTCAGCTCCACATGACGGCTGATCCAGGCTGTCATTGCTACGGAGCAAGGTTATGACCCCCTTTCTGAGTTTGATCATTCGCCCTCACCGCAAACGCAGCGACAGCGTTTACCTGCTGCTGGCGCTCCTGACAGGAGGCTTCTTCGGTGGCGTCATGGGGCTCAAGATTTCACTCGCGGCAGGGCTGGCGATCGGGGTGTTCTCCACGCTGGTGCTCTACACGATGTGGCGCACGCCGGGCTGACTGACCCTCATAGCGCTTAACCCTAAGACAGACGAAATACGCGCGGCCGCCCCTTGCAGCCGCGCGAGGTCAACTCGCGCCTGCTCTTCACTAAAAACAATAAATACCCCACCAAGGGGTGGAGTTGAATGATGACCCTGAAGACCGTCCAGCTTGACGATAAATACACGCTTACCCAAGGGCGTATTTTCATCACCGGCACCCAAGCCCTGGTTCGTTTGTCGATGACCCAGCGTCAGCGTGATCAGCAAGAGGGCCATCACACGGCCGGCTACATCTCCGGCTATCGGGGCTCGCCGTTGGGCGGTCTGGATGATCAGTTGGGCAAGGCGAAAAAGTACCTTGAGCAGCACCACACTCTGTTTGTCCCGGGCATCAACGAAGATCTGGCAGCCACCACCATCTGGGGGGCGCAACAGGCTCACCTGAGCGGTGAGGGCAAGTACGACGGCGTGTTCGGTATGTGGTACGGCAAGGGCCCCGGCGTTGACCGCACGGGTGATGCGTTCCGGCATGCGAACCTCGCGGGCACGGCGCAGTTGGGCGGGGTGCTGGTGCTGATGGGCGATGACCATACCTGCGAATCGTCCAGTACCTGCCACCAAAGCGAATTTGCCATGGTCGACGCCATGATTCCGGTACTCAGCCCATCCGGCGTCCAGGAAATCCTCGACTTCGGTCTGATCGGTTGGGCGTTGTCGCGTTACAGCGGGTGCTGGGTCGGCATCAAATGCGTCAAGGACACCGTCGAAGCCACAGCGACCATCGACGTCGACATCAACCGCGTGAAAATCCAAATCCCCCAGGACTTTGCCCTGCCGCCGGACGGCCTCAATATCCGCCAACCCGACACCCCCCACGCCCAGGAAGCGCGGCTGCACCGCTACAAGCTGAATGCGGCGCGCGCCTTTGCCCGTGACAACGCGCTGGACCGCATAGTCATTGGCGCCCCTGGCGCTACGCTTGGCGTGATTACCCACGGCAAGAGCTATTTGGATGTACTGCAAGCACTTGACGATCTGAACCTCAGCGAACAGGCCGCCGCTGTGATGGGCTTGCGCATTTACAAGGTCGGGATGGTCTGGCCTCTGGAACCCGAAGGCGCGCTACGATTTGCCGAGGGCCTGAACAAAATCCTGGTGGTGGAAGAGAAGCGCAGCCTGCTCGAATTCCAGCTCAAAGAGCAGTTCTACGGCCGTGCCGGCGCCCCGGTCATTATCGGCAAACAGGATGAGGCGGGCCAGACGTTGTTCCAGTCGGAAATGGCCCTCGATTCCAACCAGATCGCTATCGCCCTGGGTGAACGCCTGCTCGAATTGGGTAGCAGCCCCAGCCTGCGTCTGCGCATTGAAGAGCTGCGTGCCTACCAAATGGTCAAGGGCGACACCGAGCTGCTGGCGCGCAGTTACTACTTCTGCAGCGGCTGCCCGCACAGCTCGTCTACGGTGCTGCCGGAAGGCAGCAAAGGCTACGCCGGCATTGGCTGCCATTGGATGGCGCAGTCCATGGACCGCTCCACCCTGGGCTACACTCACATGGGCGGCGAAGGCATGGTGTGGGTTGGCGAAGCGCCGTTTTCCAAGCGCAAGCACATGTTCCAGAACATCGGAGATGGCACCTATTTTCACTCCGGGTATCTGGGCATACGCGCCGCCGTTTCCGCCGGCACCAACATCACCTTCAAGATTCTGTTCAACGACGCCGTGGCCATGACCGGCGGGCAGAAACACGATGGCGCATTGACCGTGCCGGCCATCGCTCATCAAGTCAGTGCCGAAGGGGTCAAGCGCATCGTGGTGGTCAGCGATGAGCCCCACAAATACCCGCTGGAGACCGCCTGGCCCGCCGGCGTGACCTTCCATCACCGTGACGAACTCGACAACGTCCAGCGCGAGATCCGCGAGGTGCAAGGCACGTCGGTGCTGATCTACGACCAGACCTGCGCAGCGGAAAAGCGTCGGCGCCGCAAGCGCGGTACTTTCCCCGACCCGGCCAAACGCATCGTGATCAACGACCTGGTGTGTGAAGGCTGTGGTGACTGCGGCGTGAAGTCCAACTGCGTGTCAGTGCAGCCGGTGGAAACCGAGTTTGGTCGCAAGCGTGCAATTGATCAGTCGTCCTGCAACAAAGATTATTCCTGCGTCAACGGCTTCTGCCCAAGCTTTGTCACCGTTGTCGGCGGCAGCCTGCGCAAGCCGGAGGCGGCCGTGCAAGGGCAGGCGGTACCGTTGCTGCCGGAACCGATGCGGCCGAGTATCGATGATCGGGTCTACAGCATTTTAGTCGCGGGCATGGGCGGCACTGGGGTCGTCACCATTGGCGCCATTTTGGGCATGGCTGCGCACCTTGAAGGGCGCGGCTGTGGCTTGCTCGATATGGCGGGCCTGGCCCAGAAGGGGGGATCGGTGTGGAGCCATCTGCGCTTCGGCCCCGACCCGCAGTCGATCAAGACCATCCGTATCGCCGCCGGTGGCGCCGACCTGGTGCTGGGCTGCGACCTCATTGTGGCGGGCAACACCAAGACCCTAGCGGCAACGCGCCATGGCAGCACCTACGTCCTGGCCAACACCCAGGAAACCATGCCGGGTGCCTTTACCCGCAATGCCGACATGCAATACCCCACCCAAGCGCTGCGCCGCAATATCGTCGAGGCGGTGGGTCAGGAGCGTGCTGAGTTTGTAGATTCCGGGCGCATCGCAACGGCGTTGTTGGGCGACAGCATCGCCGCCAACATGTTCATGCTCGGGTTTGCTTACCAGCGCGGGCTGATTCCGCTCTCTGCGACCTCGATCGAATCGGCCATCGAACTCAATGGTGCGGCCAAAAAGATGAACACCGAAGCCTTCCGTTGGGGGCGTCAGGCAGCGGTCAACCCGCAAGCTGTCGAGCAATTGCTGGCGGCCAAGGCTGCTGGCCAGGGTATGCGTATTTCACCGGAGCCCGTGAAGACCCTGGATGAGGTGATCGCTGTCCGTCATCAGTTCCTTACCGCGTACCAGAGCAGCGCCTATGCGCAACGCTACAGTGCTTTGGTCGAACAGGTGCGTAACGCAGAACAACGGCTCGGCAACGGACGTAGCGAACTGACCCAGGGCGTGGCCAAGTACTACTTCAAATTGCTGGCGATCAAGGACGAATACGAAGTCGCGCGCCTGCATGTAGAAAGTGGTTTTCTTGACCGCATCTCCCAGCAGTTCGAAGGCGATTACAAACTGGTGTTCAACCTGGCCCCACCGCTGTTTGCCAAACGCGACCCGCACACAGGGCTGCCGAAAAAAAGCGAATTTGGCCCCTGGATCGTGCCGGTGTTCCGCCTGCTCGCCAAGCTGCGTGGGCTGCGCGGTACCGCGCTGGATGTGTTCGGCTACTCGGTCGAGCGCCGTCAGGAGCGCGCGCTGATCCAACGTTATGAGGCGGTGATTGCTGAGGTATTGCCGCTGCTGGAGGACGGTGGCGCGCATTACGACACGCTGCTGGAGCTGGTTTCGCTACCCGAGCAGATCCGCGGTTATGGGCACGTTCGCGCCAAAGCCATGGCGTTGGCCAGGCAGCGCGAAAGCGTTTTGCTGGATGTGTTGCGCGGTCGTGTGATCGCGCTGAAAAAAGTGGCTTGAGTCACCCAGGTCGCACCGATTATCAATGGAGGATAAAACCATGAACTCACTGATCAAACCGCCCGTTATCGCCGCCCGTATGGACGATGTGGCGCCGTTTCATGTGATTGATATCCTGACCCGCGCCAAGCGGCTGGAGGCGGAAGGGCGCGACATTGTGCACATGGAGGTCGGCGAGCCCGACTTCCCGACACCCCCCGCCATCATTGCTGCCGGCCAGGCGGCCCTGGCCAACGGCAAGACCACCTACACCCCGGCGCTGGGAATTCCCGAACTGCGCCAGGCAATCGCCGATTACTACTTGCAGCGCTATGGCGTCACGGTGCCGGCGGCACGCATCGTGGTGACGGCGGGTGCTTCGGGTGGGCTGTTACTCGCACTGGCCTGCCTGGCCGAGCCGGGCAAGGAATGGTTGCTGACCGATCCTGGATACCCGTGCAACCGCAATTTCGTGCGAATCTTTGAGGGCGTGCCTACCTCGATTCCGGTGGGCGAAGCGCATAACTTCCAGCCCACCCTGGCTGACCTTGAAGCCCATTGGAATGATTCGACCGCCGGCGCGCTGTTTGCCTCACCGGCCAACCCTACAGGCACCATGCTCAGCCTCGAACAGGTCCGCACGTTCGCAGAATTTATCCGCGCCAAGGGCGGGCATTTTATTCTCGATGAGATCTACCAGGGCCTCACCTACGACCAGGAGTCCACCACCGCACTGCAGTGCTGCGAGGGCGTCTGGATCGTTCAAAGTTTCTCCAAATACTTCCAGATGACCGGCTGGCGCCTGGGCTGGCTGGTGGTGCCAGAAGGCTATACGCGGCACATCGAAAAGCTTGCGCAAAACCTGTTCCTGTCGCCGTCGGCACCAGCCCAGTACGCGGCGCTGGCAGCCTTTAAACCCGAAACCCTCGACTTGCTGGAGACGCGTCGCATGGAGTTCCAGTGCCGTCGCGACTTCCTGTCTGCGGAGTTGGCAAGGTTGGGCTTTCGTGTGGTGGCCAAGCCTGAAGGCGCGTTTTACATCTATGCCGATTGTTCAGCATTCACCACCGACAGCTTTGCATTCGCCATGACGCTGCTCGAAGAGGCTGGGGTGGCAACAGGGCCAGGTTTGGATTTTGGGATCAATCAACCGGAGCGCTATATCCGTTTTTCCTACACGACGAGTATCGAGCGGCTCCAGGAAGCCGTTAGTCGCATCGAGCGATTTTTGCAGGCGCAGGACAAACGTTCATAAATCGCCTGCAAACGTACAAGGCTGCGCGAGGACGCAAGGGATACAGTCGCCACTAAGGAGAAAGTTACGGACAGGAGGTTCTGCACCCGCACCATCTGCCAGCCCCTTTCGTCCTGAAAAGGGGCGCAGATATAACAATAAGAGAAACCATTGCCATGAGTTCAGTCCCCTCAAGTGCTGCACCCTCACTTCCCGTTGCACGCCGGCTGACACGCAGCGATTACAAAACGCTGTCGCTGTCTGCGCTGGGCGGTGCGTTGGAGTTTTACGACTTCATCATCTTCGTGTTTTTCGCCACCGTGGTGGGGAAGCTGTTTTTCCCCAGTGACATGCCCGAATGGCTACGCCTGATGCAAACATTTGGCATTTTTGCAGCGGGCTATCTGGCAAGACCGCTGGGCGGCGTTGTCATGGCGCACTTCGGCGACCTGCTGGGGCGCAAAAAAATGTTCACCTTGAGCATTTTCATGATGGCTGTGCCGACCTTGATCATGGGGCTGCTCCCCACCTATGCGCAGATCGGTATTGCAGCGCCCCTGTTATTGCTGTTGATGCGTGTGATTCAAGGCGCTGCCATTGGCGGTGAAGTGCCGGGGCCTGGGTTTTTGTTTCCGAACACGTGCCTCAACACCATGTTGGGTACGCCTGCGGCACGCTGACCTGTGGCCTGACGGCTGGCATCCTGTTGGGCTCTCTGGTGGCTACTGCGATCAACAGCGTTTACTCGCCAGCAGAAGTTGCCGACTACGCTTGGCGAATCCCCTTTTTGCTAGGAGGCGTGTTTGGTTTGCTCTCGGTCTACTTGCGCCGCTGGCTCCACGAAACGCCCGTGTTTGCTGAGATGCAGCTGAGAAAAACCCTGGCTGCCGAGGTGCCGTTACGCGCGGTTTTGCGTGACCATCGTGGTGCCATTCTGATTTCCATGGCGCTGACCTGGTTCCTCTCAGCCGGCATCATCGTGGTTATTTTGATGACGCCGACGGTGTTGCAGACGGTCTACCATTTTTCCGCCACCACGGCCTTACAGGCTAACAGCCTGGCCATTGTCTTTCTGAGCCTGGGCTGCGTGTTGGCCGGCTCGCTTGCAGACCGGTTCGGCGCCGGGCGCGTGTTTGTGCTGGGCTGTGCGGCATTGATGATCAGTTCGTGGACCTTTTATCACAGCCTCTTCGCCAATCCCAACTGGCTGTTCCCGATGTATGCCGTAACAGGCCTGTTGGTCGGCACCATCGGTGCGGTGCCCTACGTGATGGTCAAGGCATTCCCACCGGTAGTGCGCTTTAGCGGGTTGTCATTTTCATACAACTTGGCCTACGCCATTTTCGGCGGCCTGACCCCTATGGTTGTTACGTTGATGCTCAAGGAAAGTCCTTTGGGGCCGGCGTATTACGTGTCGATTATCTGTGCGATTGGGATAGTGGTCGGCGGTTATCTATGGTCAAAAAATCGATAGAGTTTCCGATGCCTACCAAAATGGAGGGCACCGCGATGCCCACTCAGTTTTCATTGCAGCGTATTGATTGGATGGTGACCCTGCGCGCCCTGGATATCCACGGTTATGCAACGCTCCCAGGGTTGATCAGCGAAGCTCAATGCCTGGAACTGGCTGCAGCTGAGGCCACGGAGGTCACCACCCTGGAAACGTTGAGTGGAGTGGGGGCGGGTTTTTGCCAGGGTTCTGTCTGCATGTTGGTGAACCCTTGTTCTGTCGTGGGTTATTTAGAGGCGTTGTTATATCCACCGCTGAACTTGCTCGCCAATGTCTGGAGCGAGCGCTCCGGTTCCAGCTATCGCTTCCCGGCATCGCCGCAGGCCCTGGTGACGGAATGTGCCGAGTGGGGGCAACACCGCACTCTGAGCTATCTATCTTGCTACGGCGTAGATGACTGCGAGCGGCTGCATCACTGTGTCAGGGGGGAGCAGAGAGTGTTCCCCTTTCAGGCGGTCGTGCTGCTGTCCAGCACGGAGCATGACTTTTTGGGTGGTGAATTGTTAATCGCGCGCCAGGATGAACGGGCACCTACGGCCACCTTCAACGTTCAGGCACAGCAGGGCGACGTGGTGCTGTTGGCGGTCAAACGCAAACCGCGCCGTGAAGCGGGGGACCTGGTCTGGTCGACCTTGCGCCACGGCGTCCAGCCGGTGCGCTCAGGGCAACGCAAAGCACTGAATCTTGTGTTTCATCGAGGCAACGGTTCGGACGAGGATTTTTCGTCACCCGAGCGCTACGTGCGTGCCGGTCCTGGTGTATCGCTTGCGGATTTCGGTCCTGGCATTGCAAGCCAAGACATCGGCGTTTCGCATGAGTGAATGCCATCTGGCAGCGGTCCCACCGGCGTAAACGCAATCGCCTGCCAAAGGCTAACGGGTAACCTGCCTTCCCATGCGTTCGGGCGTTCTGTCTGCGCCACCATACCCTTTTCATCAACCATCTCAGGATTATGAAATGACTCGTCTTCGTTCTTCCCATGGCTTTATGGGGCCATTTTCTCCCGACGGTAAGTCAAGCATCGCACCCACGCCACCTTGGCACTATGCGGCTGACTTCATCACCATTGAGTATTGGGTTGAGCCTGAATTCATCGAGCGCTTATTGCCACCGGGCCTGAGCTTGCATCCTGACGAACCCGGACTGGTAACGGTCTCGTTCGTCGACTGGCAGGCGTGTACCAATGGTGCAGAAGAGTTATTGGACCCGGTTCGCGCCCAATACAAGGAATGCATCGTGTTGGCCAGTGTCCAGTATGAGGGGCAACTGATGCAGTACTGCCCCTATATCATCGTCGACCAGGACACGTCCCTGGCGCGCGGCTGGGCCCTGGGGTACCCGAAAAAAATCGGTTCGGTCTGGACCACTCGTTCGATGGGGGTTAAATCCATCGCGTCACCTGGCGAGGAGACAGGCAGCGTGTTTGCCGGCACCGTGGCGGTCAAGGACCGGCGCCTTGCCGAAGGTCATGTCCGGCTGACGGGGCCTGCCGACGGAACGGCCGTCACATTTGGCAGTCGCCCCATTGTTGCCCTGCGCCATTTTCCTTCGATGTTCGAGGGTGAAGAAGATCGGCCGGCGGTGTTCGAGCTTGTGAGGCTTCAGGCCGAGAACGTGCAGGCGGGTGAGGTACTTGAAGGCGAAGCCAAGCTAACGATTTTTGATTCGGCCACGGAGCTGCTGGGTGCGTTGGACCCGGTCCGCGTGGGACGCGGTTGGCGCTATTCGCTGGCAATGTCCAACCGCACCAACACCCTGCTGCGCGACCTGCGCACCGTTGGACTGGATATTTGCGAAGAGGGCGCTTGAACATGGACGCCTTGGTACTTCAGCGTACTTACCTGGATTTGACGACCCCGCATGTTGCCGATGCGTGCATGCGTTTGGGGATCGCAGTGCGTCTCGCACCCTCGGCAGTACGCCCAGTGTGGAGTGGCACGCATTTTGTGGGCCGTGTATGTCCGGCGCGGCATTATGGAAGTGTCGATGTGTTTTTAGAGGCCATTGATACGGCTGAACGGGGCGATGTGCTGGTGGTGGATAACGGCGGGCGCATGGACGAAGCCTGTGTCGGGGATCTGGTGACTCTGGAAGCAAGCCTCGCCGGCATGGCCGGTGTAGTCATCTGGGGGTTGCACCGTGACACGGTTGAACTCAAGGCCATTCGTCTGCCCATGTTCAGCTTGGGGACGTTGCCCGTAGGCCCGCAGCGTCTGGATCCGCGTGAAACCGAGGCGTTGGTGTCTGCAACGTGCGGCGCTACGTTGGTGACTGCTGAAGACTTCGCCCTGGGCGACGATGACGGTGTGCTGTTTATTCCCTTGAAGCGTGCAGCAGAAGTGGCAGAAGTGGCCACGGCGATCCGTGACACCGAGCGCTACCAGGCAGCGCGAATGCGCTTGGGCAAGTCGTTTCGAGAACAGGCCCGCTTCGACACTTACCTGCAATCGCGGTTGACTGATCCTGAACAGACATTCCGCCAGCATTTGCGCGCCTTTGGCGGTGAAATCGAAGAGTAGAAAAACTGCGGGTAGCCTGCTCAAAGGAAGGGGGCAGGCCATCAGCAGTATCAGATGGGCAATGCCGAGGTCAGCTTGATCGTCTGCATGGGCACTTCAGTTTTGACACTCTTGACGCCTTTGATCGTGGCCAGGTAGTCACCCTGGAATTTGCGATAGCCGGTCAGGTCACCGGCCACTACCCTGAGCAGGAAATCACAGTCGCCCGCCATGAGGTGGCACTCCACCACCTGAGGGAGTTTCAACACCTCTTGGGTAAAGTGATCGACGGTTTCTGCGTCCTGGCCATTCAGCCAGATCCGTACAAACACCGTCAGGCCAACATCCAGTTTTTGGGCGTTGAGCAGTGCGACGTAGCGCTCAATGATGCCATTGTCCTCCAGCCACTTCACGCGGCGCAGGCAGGGCGACGTGGAGAGCCCTACGTGGTCCGCCAGCTCGATATTCTGCATACGCCCGTCGGCCTGCAACGCGCGCAGGATTCTGCGGTCAATTTCGTCCAGGTTTTTCATCTCTTCAACTCACCCGTCACACTGTGGAAAGTACCAGCGTGAAG
The DNA here is from genome assembly GCF_059419385.1 of Pseudomonas sp. GW821-FHT05H12. Taxonomy (NCBI): domain Bacteria; kingdom Pseudomonadati; phylum Pseudomonadota; class Gammaproteobacteria; order Pseudomonadales; family Pseudomonadaceae; genus Pseudomonas; species Pseudomonas sp. GW821-FHT05H12. The sequence continues at coordinate 93,392 of NZ_JBWKRS010000009.1, forward strand.
GGGCAATACCGAAACTTCTCTTGAAGTGCCTGGACATATGGCTCTGGTCAAAAAAGCCCGAATCTATGGCCGCCTTGGACAGCGTCTGGCCGGCCTGCACCAGTTGTTTGACCTGGCTGAGTCGGCGCGCGGTGATGTAACGGTGGGGGCTGGTGCCAAAGAACACCCGAAAATCTTTGGACAGGCTCCAACGGTCTCGGCCGGCGCAATCCGCGAGTTGGTCGAGGGTGATCGGTCGGTCCAGGTTGTCGTGGATGTATTCGCGTGCCCGCAGTGCAGCGGCGAAATGGTGGGCAGGGCGTGCCGGACGCTGACCGGTGACGGCGGCGAGGGTCATCACGAAGTTGAACAGCGCATCGTCTTCTGCCAGGGGGGCGAGTTCATGGGCATGCAGGAGTTCGAATACCGCTGAAACCAGGCGTTGGTCACGGGACACCCCGCTTTTCAAGAATGGCAACGGCTTGCCCTTGACGATGTGCTGAACCAGCGACGGCGGCACGTAAAGGCCTTGGTAGCGCAAACCCGTGTCCGTTCCAGCGCAGCCATCGTGCATTTCGTCCGGGTGCAGAATCATTGCCTCGCCGGGGACGCAAACGTTGGACTCGCCGCGGTACTGGAAGCGGTGCGCGCCGTCCAGCGTCATGCCGATCGCATAGGTGTCGTGCTGGTGCGCGTCGAACGCATGAGCCACGAAAAACGCCTCGAACCGCTCCAGCGATGAGGTCTGAGGAGCATGTTTAACCCAATCTGTTGTCGAGCGTTGATCGTGCATGATGGCGCACTACTCAGTGATTTTTCGAATTTTACGCCAGTGCATCGGGTCATGGCTTGGACGTTTGTGGGTGGTGTGGCAGGCCGGCTAGCGTTGTCGATTGCCTGTCGTTGTAGCGAATCGACTGCGGTAGGCCGCTGGTGTCGAACCCACCTGCTGGCGAAAGAGACGCGTGAAGGAACTAGCGTTCTGATAACCGACCTGATTGGCGATCTCCTCGATGCTCAAATCGCTGCTTTCGAGCAGGGTCATGGAGATCTCGAGACGCAGGTTTTGCAAATAGGCTAGGGGTGTTGTGCCCAGCACGCTGTTGAAGTGGCGTATCAGCGTACGTACGCTGACCGACAACGCCGAAGCAAGCTCGGGCAAGCTGATGTCCTCGGCAAAATGCTTGAGCAGCCAGTGCTGTGCCTTGGCAACCATGGTGTCGCTGTGCACGGTTTCCATCTGCAGGGGCAGATAAGGCAGTTGAGTGGTCTGGCTGGTGTCGATAAGCATCGTTTTGGCGGTCAGGGTTGCGGTATTCGCGCCGCAGAAATGCTCGACCATCCGTACCCCTTGCAGCAGATACGAAGCATTGGCGCCAGCGCACCACAGGCGGTCCTCCTCGGTCACCATCGAGCGCAATTGCAGGTTCACCGCAGGGTGGCGCTCGCGAAACAGCCGCTCCAGCCACCAGGTAGTTGTGGCCTGACGACCCTGCAACAAGCCGGTCTCGGCGAGCAGGAAGGTGCCTGTGCAATTGGCGGCCAGCACCGCGCCCTCGCGCCATTGCGCCTTGAGCCACTCCAACTGCGGTACAGCGCTTTCGAGCATCTGTTCGAAAGCGTCATGCCCCGCGTAGTACAGCCCCGGAATAAAGATCATGTCGACCTTCTCTTGCGGTAGCGGGGTGGCGATGTTCAACGCCAATCCATTGCATGCCGTGACGGGCTTACCCTTGTTCGACACGAACTGCCAGGAAAAAGGCCGGGCAATGGCTTTACCGGTCTTGTGTTGCTGGCGACTGAGGTGCGCATTGGTGACATGGAACACGTCGGCGATGCCGGCGAGGCTCGAGGCATAACAGCCATCGAGAGCCAAAATGGCGACACGTAGCGGGGCGATTTTCATAATGGCAAATTACGCATAAAAATAGTCATTAATGCCAATTTAGCACCGCGATCCGCTTCCGTACAGTGAGCTCATCAGCCATTGACCGGAGCTTTCATGAACGTACTGATTGTCCACGCGCACAACGAACCGCAGTCATTCAACACGGCCATGTTCAACCTCGCTGTGGAGGTGCTGAGCGGGCAGGGGCATGAGGTGGACGTGTCTGATTTATACGCGATGAACTTCAACCCTGTCGCCAGCGCCAGCGACTTTGGCCAGCGCGCCAACAGCGAGCACCTGGTCTACGCCCTGGAGCAGCGCAACGGTTACACCACTGGCACCCTCGCGCCGGACATCCTCGCTGAACTGGAGAAGATCAAGCGCGCCGACCTGATCATCTTCAACTTCCCGATCTACTGGTTCAGCATGCCGGCGATCATGAAGGGCTGGTTCGACCGCGTGTTCATTTCGGGGTACTGCTATGGCGGTGCGCGCATTTATGACCGCGGCGGCTTGAAAGACAAAAAAGCCATGCTTGCGTTTTCGCTCGGCGGCCAGGACCACATGTTTGGTCCGGGCGCTGTGCACGGTGAACTGGAAACTTTGTTGCAGCCTATCCAGCGCGGCGTGTTGGGGTATGTCGGCCTTACTGTCTTGCCGCCATTCGTAGCCTTCCATGTGCCCTATATCAGCCAAGCGGCGCGTGAGGACTACCTGGCGCAGTACCGCGAGCATCTGTTGACCCTGGATCAGCGCGCGCCGCTCGAGTTTCCGTCGCTGGATGACTACGACGAAATTCTGCGCCCTAAACATTCGACGGCTCACGCATGACGGTTGGTGAGGTCGGTATGACGACTCCCTTTAACAACCGTTCAGGCGTTCAAGTCGAGCGCCTCGGGCTTATCTGTTTCATTACGCTGGATCGTCCCGAGACGGGCAACAGTGTGGATCTGGGCATAGGGCTGGCGTTGAGAGATGCGGTGCGCTCGCTGGTTGTGAACCCGCCACGTGTTGTGGTTCTGCGCAGCAGCGGCGCGCACTTCATGGTGGGGGGCGATGTGCGCCGCTTCGAGACCTTATTGAGGGTCTCCAGCGAGGCCTGCGCCGATGAGTTGGAAACCCTGATCAGTGCCGTCAACGAAGCGGTAACCGGACTGACGCAATTGCCCTGTCCGGTGCTGGGTTTGATCAACGGCGCCGCTGCCGGCTTCGGACTGTCGCTGGCCTTGGCGTGCGACATCCTGGTCGCGGCCGACGATGCAAGTTTCCTGATGGCGTACAGCGCAATCGGTGCAACGCCGGACGGCGGCGGCACCTGGCATCTGCCACGGCAGGTGGGGTTGCATCGAGCCATGGCCATCGCGTTGTTGAATCCGAAACTGAGCGCCGTTGACGCGAAGGTCGCAGGCCTGGTGATCGAGGTGGTGCCTGGCGAAGAGCTGGCGGCAGCCGGCCTGGCCATCGCCCAACGCTTGGCCGACGGTCCCGCCGCGGCGCAGGCTGGGATCAAACGCTTGCTGCGTAGCGGCCTGGACGCAAACCTGGAAACGGCCTTGGCAGCCGAAAAGGCCACGTTCGTGGCGGTATCCGCCAGCGCTGACTTTGCAGAAGGCGTTGCCGCGTTTTGCCAGCGCCGCAAGGCTCAATTTGGTTCGTCCCTTTAATCCCCCACGAGGTCTTTCATGAGAATCGAAGGTTCTGTTTTCTTCATCACCGGTGGTGCTTCGGGGCTAGGGGCTGCCACCGCCAAGTGGCTGGTGGGATCGGGCGCCCAGGTGGTGCTGGCTGACCTCAACGAGGTGGCAGGTGAAGCATTGGCGAATGAGTTGGGGCCCGATGCGCTATTCGTGCGCACGGACACGGTGCAAGAGCAATCCATGCAAGCGGCCATCGACCTTTCACTCAGCCGGTTCGGCCGTGTAGACGGGCTGATCTGCTGTGCCGGCGTCGCACCTGGGCAGAAGGTGCAGAGTAAGGCGGGGCCGCATGACCTGGATACCTTTGCGCGCGCAATCACGATCAACCTGGTGGGGACGTTCAACGCCATACGATTGGTCGTAGCGGCCATGAGTAACAATGCGCCCAATGGCGATGGCGAGCGCGGCGTGATCATCACCACCGCGTCCGTCGCGGCCTTTGATGGCCAAATCGGCCAGGCGGCCTATGCGGCGTCTAAAGCCGGTGTAGTGGGTATGACACTGCCGATTGCTCGTGAACTTGCCCGGTTTGGCATTCGGGTGGTGACCATTGCGCCCGGCATCTTCGAAACGCCAATGCTGCTTGGACTGCCTCAGGCCGTTCAAGACTCGCTGGGTAAAACAGTGCCATTCCCCCCACGCCTGGGGCGCGGTTGCGAGTACGCGCAATTGGTGGAGTCGATCGTACTGAACCCGATGCTCAACGGCGAGGTGATACGTCTGGATGGTGCATTACGCATGGCGGCCCAATAAGGAGTTACTCACGTTTCAATTGAAATTCTGAACAGAAAGTTTGAATGAATTTGGTGGCGTTGGGCGTTATCCCGGCGGCGCTGAAGTGTGCGTCACAGTCGAAAAAAATAAAAAACAGCAATAACAATAACAATAGCGAAAGGTAGACTAACCATGCAATTCAACTTCGGTACAGTTATGCCCGTCCTGTGCGCCAGCGCAGTCCTGGGTATGGTCGGATCGGCACGTGCAGACTTCCTGGGGGACAGCAAATCCACCCTGGAACTGCGTAACTTCTATATGAACCGTGACTTCCGCCAGGCCGGCGCGGCGCAGAATAAAGCGGAGGAATGGGCTCAGGGATTCATGTTGCGCCTTGAATCCGGTTACACCGAGGGGCCGGTAGGTTTCGGTATTGATGCCATCGGGATGCTGGGGCTGAAACTCGACTCCAGCCCAGATCGGGTTGGCACCGGCCTGCTCAAGACCAATGCGGTCGGGCCCAAGCGGGCCAAGGATGAATATGGCGAGTCAGGCTTTACTGCCAAGGTACGTATCTCCAAGAGCACCTTGAAGCTCGGCACTCTCCAGCCGGTGTTGCCGCCTTTGATGCGCAATGACTCACGTCTTATGCCGCAGACCTTTCGCGGGGCCTGGTTGGCCAGTAACGAGATCGAGGGTTTAAATCTTGATCTGGGCCGCCTTGATCGGGTCAATCAGCGCGACTCTTCGGACAACGAAGTGATGACAGTCTTCAATGGCGGCAAGCGCAATATAGTGCTCGGAAGTGCCAAAACCAGTGATGAATTTCTGTTTGGTGGGGGTCGCTATCAATGGAATCCGACACTTTCCACCAGTTATTACTACGGCGGCCTTGATGGCATCTACATACAACACTTGATCAATCTTGTGCATCAATTACCGTTGGCGGGCGGGCAAAGTCTTAAGTCCGATATCCGATTTGCACACTCTGGTGCCGACGGCGGAAGTAACGTGGACAACGATGCTTTGGGCGCCTTGTTTACCTACAAAATGCTTGGGCATAGCTTCAGCGCCGGCTACCAGCACCTCAGCGGTCGCACCGGTTTCGCCTACGTCAATGGCGCGGACGATGCCTTGCTCAATCAGGTGCAGATCAATGACTTCGGCAACCGCGATGAGCACTCGTGGCAGGTGCGTTACGACTATGACTTCGCCGCGTTGGGCTTTCCAGGGCTAACCCTGATGACCCGCTATCTGTCGGGTGACAACGTGGACCGAGGGGCCGGGCTGAGCGAAGGCAAAACCTGGGAGCGCAACACCGACCTGGGGTACGTCATTCAAAGCGGGCCGCTGAAAAACCTGGCGTTGAAGCTGCGTAACGCCACCACCCGCAGCAACTTCCTGAATGATCTGGATGAAAACCGCCTGATCGTCGGCTACAGCTTGCCACTCTGGTAAGTCCTGAATCATCGCAGCCTGGCGCATGGCCAGCAGGGAATGGCTGGCTTGGCGAAATTGGCATAAAAAACGTCAGTATTGCCAATGTGCCAGCGCTGCCGACTCTCGTACTGTGCAAAAGGGCACAGCGGCACATCAATGTTGAGAAAGACACGATGAACACAATAAAAAGAAGTTATTCGCGTGGCGCGATTCACACTCCGTTGATTGAGAAAACCCTGGGGGATTTCTTTGACGAGGTGGTCGCACGATTTCCCGATAATGAGGCGCTTGTTTCGTGTCATCAGAGTATCCGGCTCAGCTATTCGCAACTTCAAGCCGAAGTAAACCAACTGGCGAGTGCGCTGCTTGCGTTGTCACTTGTGCCGGGTGATCGTGTGGCTATCTGGGCCAACAACAGCGCCGAATGGCTGATAACCCAACTGGCGACAGCCAAGGTCGGTATCATCCTGGTCAACTTCAACCCGGCCTATAAAACCATCGAGCTTGAGTACGCGCTGAATAAGGCGGGCTGCAAGGCATTGATCACTATGGCCGCGTTCAAGACTACTGATTACCTGCAAGTGATCAGAACCATTGCGCCGGAAATCCACACATCTACACCTGGACAGCTCAGTGCTGCGAGGTTGCCCGCACTGCATGCGGTCATTCACCTGGGCGAAGAACACGTGCCCGGGTTTATGCGTTTTCGCGATCTGATGAGTCTGGGAAATGCCTTGGATGAACATGTCCCGCGTGTCGCCGCGACGCTGAAGAACACTGATGCGATCAACATCCAATTCACCAGCGGCACCACGGGCTCTCCAAAGGGCGCAGCGCTGACCCATCGCGGCATTCTCAACAATGGCTTTTTTCTCGGCGAAGGCATGAGCCTGACTGCCACCGATCGCCTGTGCATTCCGGTGCCTTTGTTTCATTGCTTTGGCATGGTGGTTGGCAACCTGGCGGCATTGACCCATGCCAGCACCATCGTCTATCCCAACGATGCGTTTGACCCGGTGCGTACCCTTGAGGCCGTACAGAGTGAGCGCTGCACCGCCCTGCACGGTGTGCCGACGATGTTCATCACCGAACTCGACCATCCCCGCTTTCACGAATTCGACCTGTCCACCTTGCGCACCGGCATCATGGCCGGCACGGCTTGCCCGATTGAGGTGATGCGCCGGGTTCAGCGCGACATGCATATGCGCGATGTCACTATTGCCTACGGCATGACCGAAACCAGCCCGGCCAGCTACCAAAGCACCTGTGAAACGCCGCTGGAAAAACGCGTGTCGACCATCGGCAAAGTCCACCCCCACCTGGAAGCCAAGGTGGTCCACCCGGAGTCGGGAGACACCTTGCCGATCGGCGTCGTGGGGGAGTTGTGTATCCGTGGTTATTCGCTGATGCAAGGCTACTGGAACGACCCGGAAAAGACTGTGCAGACCATCGACAGCGACGGCTGGATACACAGCGGAGACTTGGCCACGATGGATGCCGAGGGCTACGTCAGCATCACCGGGCGTATCAAGGATATGGTGATACGCGGCGGCGAAAATATTTCCCCGCGCGAGATCGAGGAGTTCCTGTATCAACACCCGGCGATTCAGGATGCGCAGGTGATCGGCGTGGCAGATGAGAAATACGGCGAGGAGCTCTGCGTTTGGGTGATCGTGCGCCCGGGCCTGGCGATCAGCGAAGACGAGATACGCGAGTTCTGCAGCAGCCAGATCGCCCGTTACAAGATCCCGCGCTATATACGCTTCGTCGACGGCTTCCCAATGACGCTCTCCGGCAAGGTACAGAAGTTCAGGATGCGCGAAATCATGGAAGAAGAGCTTACCCTGGCGGTGTGCTAGAGCGCCGCCCACATTTACTCATGCGCCGCTTCATAGGCGCCACCGATAAGGAATGAACCATGGCATGGCAGATTGAAGTGATTGAAGGGTGTGCGGTTGTGCGCATGAATACCAACAAGGTCAATGTGCAGAACGACACCTTCTTCAAGGACCTGCATGACGCGTTTGATCGGCTCGAAACCGAGTTCAGCGAGTTGCCGGTGATTCTGACCGGGCAGGGCAATGCCTTTTCAGCCGGTATCGACTTCAAGTACAGCTTTGATGTATTTGGCAGCCAGAACAAAGAGCGGATCCGCCAGTGGTACGCCGAATACCGCGCGACCAACCTGCGTATTTTCCAGTACCCGCGCCCCACCGTGGCAGCGATCAACGGGCATGCTATTGCCGGTGGCCTGATCACGGCCTTGGATTGCGACTTTCGTATCGCCGCTCGCAAAGACGCCAAGTTCGGCTTGAACGAAGTGCCTATCGGCATTCCGATGCCTGCCGCGTATGTGGAAATCATCAAGTATGCGCTGGGCAATCAGGTCGGCGCGCTGACCACCCTCAAGGGTGAGCTCTATTCGCTGGAGCAGGCCGAGAAGCTCGGGTTCTTCCATGAGGTAGTGGAGGAATCGCAACTGCTGGCCACCGCGATTGCCTATGCGCGATGCATCACGCCCGATTGCAACGTGGCGTATGCGATGTCCAAGAAAGCCTTGCAGGATTCGGTCATGCAGCAGATTGACCTGCGTACTACGCTGCTCGACCAGGAACTGCCCACCGGCATGAGCGATGCAGGTAATCGCCGGGCCCAGGACAAGCGTCGCCGGGAAATCATGGGCGAATAAGAGAAAGAACATCGTGGAAATTATCGACGCCTGGATGCAGTTTCCCAACAAGCGCTTTTTGCAGGACCCGATGTTTGATTCTCTGCGGCGCTGGCCCACGGCGTGGAAGGTGCTAGCCGAGAACAGTCCTGACATTACCTCGGCGCAAGTGCTTGAAACGCTCCAGAAAGAGGGCGTATCGAAGGTCTTCGCCAGTGCCTGGTGGGGACCTGCGGGGCCGATGATCACTAACGAAGAAGTGGCGGCGGCCGTCACGGCGCAGCCTGAGCGAGTCATTGGCGTGGCATCGGTAGACCTGAGCCGGCCGATGGAGGCGGTCAGGGAACTGCGCCGTTGCGCCCGCCAGTATGGTTTCAAGGCGTTGCGCGTATTGCCATGGCTTTGGGGCCTGCCGCCTGATGACCGCCGTTACTACCCGCTGTATGCCGAGTGCATCGAGCTGGATATCACCTTCTGTCTGCAAGTAGGCCACGCGGGCCCTATGCGCCCGTCGGAGCCAGGGCGCCCGATGCCTTATCTGGATAACGTGGCGCATGAGTTTCCTGAGCTGCGCATCGTCGGCGGGCATATCGGCTTTCCGTGGGTGGCCGAAATGATTTCCTTGATGATGAAGCATCCGAATGTCTACGTGGATACATCAGCCTACAAGGCTTCGCGGTTTCCTGCGGAGCTGGTGGCGTATATGCGTGGAGCGGGGAAGAGAAAGGTCTTGTTTGGCACCAATTACCCGATGCTGACTGCCGCTGATTGTTTACAAGGGCTGCAAGCGTTGAACCTGGAGGAAGATGTACAGCGCTGTTTCCTGGCAAACAATGCGCGCCGGGCGTTCAAGTTGCCCGGCTAAAGAGTCAAACAGTCATTTACCCAGCATGCGCCTTGCCGAGGTCAGTACGGGTGCATCGATCATTCTCCCTTCAAAGGAAAACGCCCCGCCGTGCTGCTTTGCCGCCTCGAGCACGCGCTCTGCCCAGGCTTGCTCGTGTGCTGAGGGTATGAAGATACTGTCAACCTGCTCGACCTGTTTAGGGTGCAGGCAGAGCATGCCGGCGAAGCCCAGATCCTTTGAGGCGGTCGCAAAGGCGCTAAGGCCCTCCATATCACTTAGCACGGGGTAAACCGTGTCGACGGGCGGTTCCAGGCCATTGAGTGCGCTGTGCAATAGCAGCGCATAACGAACCTGGTCGAAGATCCTGTGACTGCTGGGCGAGTAGGCATTGATACCGAGCTGGATAGCCAGATCCAATACGCCAAACACCAAGCGCTCGATGCCTTTGCAGGTCGCTGACTCGGGGAGTGTCGAAAGGCCTTGAGGTGTTTCTATCAGTGGCCAGATTTTGCGGCAGGTATCAGCGACTTCTTCCAGCTGTTTAAGGCTTTCGGCCTTTGGCACCATGACACCAGCCAGGTGGGGGTGAGCCCGGCACAACGCCAGGTCCTGTTTATAAGCCTCATCGCCATTTGAGTTGATCCTGACCATCACATTTTGATGACGCGTCTGCGCCAAATACCGATCAGCATTTTCGCGCGCCTGGTCCTTATGCTGTGGCTCAACGGCATCTTCCAGGTCGATGACGACGCGGCCTGCGCCTGTCGCTATAGCTTTTTCGAAGCGTTCCGGCCTGTCCCCAGGCACAAATAACACAGTCCTAATCATAGGGGGCTCCCGCGGCAGGCATTGCACTGAAAAGTGCAACACCTGCAGGTAGTGATTAACGATTCAGATCGAGATTCTTGGTTTCACGTATGTAGATAAAACCAACGATGCAGGTGAGCGCCGCTACGCCGATGGGGTAGTAAAGCCCCGCATAAACATTGCCTGTCCACAGCACCAGCCAAGATGAGATCAGCGGCAGGAAGCCACCGAAGCAGCCATTCCCCAAGTGATAGGGCAATGACATGGAGGTGTAGCGAATGCGTGCAGGGAACAACTCGACCAGGAAGGCGGCCATGGGGCCATACACCATGGTGACGTACGTCATCAACAGCACCAGCAGCAGCAACATCATCGGCTTGTTGACCTGGGCCGGGTCCGCAGCGCCCGGGTAACCGGCACTGGCTAACGCCGCTGTCAGTGTCGGCTTGTCGGGCGCGGTCAAATTAAGGTCGCCGATGGAAATAGCGACACTGTTGTTTGCCTCTATCACCGTACGATAGGGCACACCACGCGCCGACAGTTCATTGCGGATGGCATCGCAGTTATTGCAGTTTTCTGGGGCGGTAAGGATTACAGGGGTGGTAGCAATAGCCGCTTCCAAGGCGGGGTTGCCGTAGTGCATCAGCCCCTTGTAGATAGGCATGAAGGTCAGTGCCCCCAAGAGGCAGCCGGCAAGAATAATCGGCTTTCTACCGACCTTATCCGATAGGTATCCGAAGAACACGAAGAGCGGGGTTCCGATGACCAATGCCAACGCGACCAGCATGGTGGACAGGCCAAACTCGATCTTCAGGATACTTTGCAGAAAGAACAGGGCGTAAAACTGCCCGGTGTACCAAACGACCGCTTGTCCGGCAATGGCGCCCAACAATGCAATGAACACCAGGCGCAGGTTTTTCGAGTCGCCAAAGCTTTCCTTCACCGGGTTGGCCGATAACTTGTGCTCGGCCTTCATCTTGAGAAAAACCGGGGATTCGCTGAGTGTCATGCGGATATAGACCGAGACCATCAGCAGCACCAGCGACAGCAGGAATGGAATACGCCACCCCCACGCACGGAATTCCTCCTCACCCAGCAGTGACCGACAGGTAAGAATGACGCCAAGTGACAGCAAGAACCCGATGGTTCCTGTGGTCTGGATCCAACTGGTGCGAAAGCCACGCTTCTTCGCAGGTGCGTGTTCGGCGACGTAAATGGCGGCACCGCCATATTCGCCGCCCATGGCCAGGCCCTGGATCAGTCGAAGGAGCACTAACAGGATCGGCGCGAGAATACCGACTTGTTCGTAGGTCGGCAGGACACCCACCAAGGCGGTAGACAAGCCCATGATTACAATGGTGGCGAGGAAGGTTTTTTTGCGGCCGAACAGGTCGCCAAGGCGCCCGAATATGATTGCGCCTACAGGCCTGATGGCAAACCCGGCGCCAAAAGTAGCCAGGCTGGCCAACAGGGCTGCTGTTTCGTTGCCTTTCGGAAAGAATAACGAGCCGAAGAACACGGCGAGGCTTCCGTACAAGTAGAAGTCATACCATTCGAATACAGTCCCCAGTGACGAGCCTAGTATCACTCGCCGTTCTTCTTTGGGGGTGGTGGTGTGCGTTGTGTGAGAGTCTGTATCGATTGCAGTAGCCATTGTCATTCACCGTGTTTTACGGATGAGCTCCCACAGCCCTCCTGGCTAACGTGTGCGTTGACCGAGACGGCTGTAGCGAGCCTGAGAAGTTTTTTATTGTTTAGGCTAGTGACGAGCAGAAGTGTTAGAGGAGGGTAGTGCCACCATCCACCATCAACGTCTGACCAGTAACGAAACCGCTGCCTTCGCTGGCGAGGAAGATGACCGCACCGACGACGTCATCCGGTGTCAGGTTGCCCTTGAGGCTCTGACCCGACTTGATAGCGTCTGTAGCTTTGTCCAGCTTGTCGTCGAAGAACTGGCTGGTGGCCTCGGTCAGTACCAGGCTCGGCGCGATGCTGTTTACACGGATCCAGTGGCGGCCGACTTCACGGGCCAAACCACGGGTAATACCAATGACGGCTGCTTTGGAAGCGGTGTAGTGCAGGGCATAGGGCATGCCGTAGACCGCGGCCAGTGACGCGATGTTGATGATACTGCCGCCGCCGGCCGCTTTCATCGAAGGGAATACGGCTTTGGAGCAATTCCAGACACCCTTTACGTTGACATTCATGCAGCGGTCCCAGATGTCCGGATCGATGTCCGTGAACGGCGTATTTTTGAGGTCGGCCCACAAGGCTGCATTGTTGACCAAGACGTCGATCTTGCCGAAGCGTTCAACGGCAGCCTCTGCCATCTTCTGAGTGCTGGTCGCGTCTGCGACGTCTACTTTTACCGTCAGAAAGGGAATATTTTCCTTGGCCAGAAGATTTTCGGACTCTACACAGTCATTGAAGTCTGCCAGGACAATGTTGGCGCCCAAGCGGCCCAGTTCCAGCGCATAGGTTTGACCTAGCCCACGGGCAGCGCCAGTGATGATGATGGTTTTACCGGTCATGTTGTTGGTGTTTTTAGTCATGATAATTACCTCTTATTGGATGAGTTATTGACGCGCGCCGAAACGGGAGATGCCGTTTTCAAGTTCTTCTGAGTGAACCGTGCTGTTCCAGAGGGTGTTTTCCATCCATAGCCCGTCCTGCAGCGGTCGACCCAGGCCGCGCAGTACCGACTCTTTATCAGTGCGCAGCGAGGCTTGCGGGAGTGCGGCAATTTGCCTGGCGTATTCCAGGGCCTTGTCCAACAAGGCTTCACGGGGGACAACCTGATTTAGGAAGTTGATGCGCAGGGCTTCTTCAGCGGTGAATTGCCGACCGCTGAGAATCAAGTCCAGCGCATTGCCCAGGCCGACGATATGCGGCAGACGTTGAGTCAGGCCCGACTCGCAACCGATATCCCAGCGCCTGTTCAGCACACCAAACTGGGCTTCGGGCACTGAAAATCGAATGTCGCAGGCCATGGCCAGTTCCATTCCGCCTGCGAGGCAATACCCGTTGATCGCGGCGATGATGGGCTTGTACACCTCGACGCCACGGGTCAGACCGCCGAGCCCTGGCTCATAGGCGGCGCGTTCACGCAGGTCGTTCAAACTCAGGGTGGAGGTACGTTTCGCGTAACCTTTGATGTCCCAACCCGAACAAAAAGACTTCTCGCCAGCCCCTGTCAGCACCGCTACGTTCAGCTCCGGGTCCTTACGAAATTTCACCCAGGCTTCACACAACCCTTCGTGGACCGCTTCATCGATGCAATTTTCGCGGTTGGCGTTATTAATCGTGATTAGCACGACGCCGCCGGCTTGTTTTTCGTACCGGACAGCTGCCGGCAGTTCATTTGGCTGAATCATGGTCCGCTCCTAGCGAATACGCGCCCAAGTGGTTTTGAGGTCGGTAAATTTCTCCAGACCCTGGATACCTTTGTCGCGACCAAATCCAGATTGTTTGAACCCACCAAACGGAACACCGAAGTCGATTTCGTTGAAGCAATTGATCCAGACAGTGCCTGCCTTGACTCCTCGGGACACTCGGTGTGCCTTGTTGATGTCGTTAGTCCAGACAGAGGCGGCCAGGCCGTAAGGGGTGTCGTTGGCCAGCGGCAGAATTTCGCTTTCTTCGTCGAACGAAATGACCGACAGGACAGGGCCAAAGACCTCTTCCTGGGCAATCGTCATGGACGGCAGTACATCGTCGAACAACGTTGGCCTCAGGTAGTAGCCACCGCTATCAACAAGGCTGCGTTCGCCGCCACAACGCAGGGTGGCGCCGTCGCGTTGAGCGCCTTCGATATAGCCACACACGCGTGAAAGTTGTTTTTGGCTGACGATGGCGCCCAGACGGGTCTGCGGATCCAAAGGGTCACCAGGGACCAGGCGGCTGGCGGACGCAATGATCTTGTCCACCAGCTCATCCTTGATTTTTCGATCAACGATTAGCCGTGAGCCTGCGTAACAGACCTGGCCTTGGTTGGTGTAGATACCGAATGTAACGGCTTTGGCCACCTCATCCAGATTGGTGAAGTCGGACAGCACGACTTGAGGGCTTTTGCCGCCACACTCCAAGCTCAGTCGCTTCATGTTGGACTGGCCTGCGTACTGCAGAAATTTTTTGCCGACGTCGGCAGAACCCGTGAAGGAGATGAAGTCTACATCTGGGTGCAGACCAAGGGCCTGGCCTGCTTCGGCGCCGCCAGGAATGACGTTGAATACGCCTTCCGGAATACCTGCTTCCAAGGCAAGCGCTGCGAGGCGTAGAGCGGTAAACGGAGCTTCTTCAGAAGGCTTCAACACCACTGAGTTGCCGGTGGCCAGGGCCGGGGCGATGCGCCATACCGCAAGCAGCAGGGGGTAGTTCCATGGGGTGACCACACCCACGACGCCCAGAGGTTCGCGAGTAATGGTTGCAACGACGTCCTGAGCGGTAGGCGCAACCTGGTCGTAAAGCTTGTCGACTGCTTCCGCGTTCCAGACGAAGCAGGCGATTGATGCCGGAATATCAACGGTTGTGGTGTCACGAATGGGCTTGCCAACCGCCAAGGACTCTAGCAGTGCCAGTTCATCGGAATGTTTGCGCATCAATTCAGCCAGCGCCAGTAGACGACGCTTGCGTTGGGTCGGCGCCATCCGACGCCAGGTGCCTGCTTCATAGGCATGACGCGCCGCCTTGACGGCTGCATCCACTTCCCGTTCGCCGCAGGCGGAGACTTCCACCAGTGCTTGGCCATTGGCCGGGTTGATACAGAGCGAGGTTTTTTCCGCACGCACGTGCTGCGTTCCGATAACGGCATCCGTTGGTAGCACCAGCGCTGCAGCCCGTTCATGCCAATTCACGTCAACATTCTTATTCATCGTATGTCTCGTCATTCTGTGAAGGTCGACGAAAAAATAACGCTGTTACGGAAAGATAGCAAGCGTGATTTTTAAAGATGCCCGATATGAATTTTCCGCTGGGAAAAGAGCAAGCGTAAGCAGGCTAAGAAACGCCTGGATTGGGTGGGCGATCGCGGTACGAAGAGTTGAAACGCTGGGGGAGGGCGAGCGATTACGGGGCGAGTTTGCAGGATGGTCTACCGAGCCTTAGTGGCACGGTATCCGAAGGAGGCGGTTTAAACTGGGTTATGCGCTGTGGGCGTGCTGGAGTGTTCTAAGGCTGTCATCCAGTAGTTTGTCCACATCGATCTCCAGGATTTTCAGGCGCCCGGTGCCTTTCATTAACAGGATGCCAAACATCCACGATGCGCCTGCGACCGCAAGATGATGCTTGTTGTCGGCTGTCGCAATCGCGTCGTTTTCCATGGCGTTGGCGACCGTTTCATACACAACCTTGAGCTTTACGTTCAGCTCACGGTTCAACTCACTGCCAACCCCGACGGGATGCGCGCCGCCGTAGAGGTAAAAGCCCAAATCGAACTCTGCAGGCCTGGCATCGAAGTATTCAAACCAGGCACGTAATGCGGCGAGGCTCTGTTTGCCTTTAGGCCCTTGATCGGCACCGTCCTTGACGGCTTCTGCCATGTTGACCAGAGACTCACGGAGGATATCTGCGTACACCTCCTCCTTGTTTGTGTACTGCGCGTAAATCGCCCCGGTGGTGCACCCTGCGATTTTGGCAATTTCACGCAGCGACGCACCATGCAAACCGACCTCGACAAATATTTGTTTGGCTGCGTCCCTGATCAGTTCACGGCGAAAGGCACTCAGTGCTGCTTTACGCTTAACGACGGGTGGCTTTACCTCTTCGTTCATAGTTGGCTCGCTGGGCTATCTAATTATGTTCATCTTCAAACAAGCTCGTATCGTTGAAATGAATGACTCGGGCTGCGAAGATAGGAATTTTCAATCATACCTTCGCACGTAGTGCCTGTCGAGGTGAAGACCTGTAGAGTCCCTGATTGTACAACGGCAGCCACTAACTACCGTCGCGCGCTATCAAGCGGTTTTTATTTCGCTAAGTCCCAGTTCATTAATCATCACCTCGCGCATGCTGAACTTTTGAACTTTGCCGCTTACTGTCATGGGGAACGCAGACACAAAACGAATGTACCGCGGGATCTTATAGTGTGCGATTGATCCACGGCAAAAAATTTTGACCGCCTCCTCATCCAGCGTGTAGTCCTCTTTAAGGCGAACCCAGGCACATATCTCCTCACCAAATTTAGAGTCAGGCACACCAAATACCTGAACCTCACCGATTGCTGGGTGACCGGATAGAAACTCTTCAATTTCCTTGGGGTAAATGTTTTCTCCGCCGCGTATCACCATGTCCTTGATTCGGCCCGTGATGTTGCAGTAACCGTTACTGTCCAACGTAGCAATATCGCCGGTGTGCATCCAGCCATTGGCGTCGAGTACTTCAGACGTCTTCTCGGCATCGCCCCAGTAGCCCAACATGACTGAGTAGCCTCGGATGCAGATCTGCCCGGGAACGCCTCGGGGAACGATGTTACCAACGTCATCGACGACCTTTGCCTCAATATGTGGTAATGCCGAGCCGACCGTGGAGACGCGGCGCTCAAGAACATCGTCGCGGCTGGTCTGGAAGCTTATCGGGCTGGTTTCGGTCATTCCATAGGCGAAGGTGATTTCGGTCATGCCTAGATCTGAAATGATTCTGCGCATTACGTCCATAGGGCAGGGTGCGCCTGCCATCATCCCGGTTCGCAGAGAACTGAGGTCGAATGTATGGAAGTCGGGATGTTCCAGAATTGAGATGAACATGGTGGGTACACCATGTAACGCTGTGCAATGTTCTGCTTGAATAGCCTCAAGGACTGAAAGAGCATCAAATGATTCGCTCGGTATAATCATCGCCGCACCGTGACTGATGCAGGCCAGGTTGGACAGTACCAAGCCGAAGCAGTGATAAAACGGTACGGGAATGCACAGTTTGTCTTGGGCCGTGAGCCCCATTCCCTGGCCGCAGAAGTAACCGTTATTAAGAATGTTATGGTGGGACAACGTGGCCCCTTTTGGTGAGCCGGTAGTGCCGCTGGTGAACTGGATATTGATCGCGTCATCAAACTTGAGTTTTACAGTCGGAATTGAGAAAAACTGACCTCGCTCACTGACACTGTCAAAACTTATAAAACCTGGCGAGGCCAGCTGGTTAATTTGAATGATGGTGTGCAGGTCCGGCAGGTCTTTTAGCTTCAAATCTCCTGGTGTTTGCGTACTTATGGCCGGCGCCATCTGATACAGCATTTCAATATAATGGCTACTCTTGAATTGAGTTGCGGTGACTAACGCACTACAGCCCACTTTCTTTAATGCATATTTAAGCTCTTCAGGCCGATAGGCTGGATTGATACAAACCAATATCAACCCTAATTTGGCCGTGGCAAATTGAGTGATGACCCACTCGACGTTGTTTGGCGACCAGATCCCGACCCGGTCTCCCGCATTGAGCCCCAGCGAGACCAGGCCACAGGCAAACCGATCGACCTGCTCGGCAAGCTGAGCGTAGGTCCAGCGGATGCCCTGGGAGCGCATGACCAACGCCAAGCCATCCGGATTTTTTCTGACAGCTTGGTCAAAGCTTTCGCCAATGGTCATTCCCAAGAGGGGATAGGTAGGGGTGCCACTGACATAGCTGTGAGCGACAGGAACATCGATTGCAGATGCGGCTGAACACATGACGGCCTCCAAACGGTGCGTGATTATAATTGTGTTCTTTACAGATAACACTGTTATCGTTAGCCTGCAAATGCTTTCTACCGGTCGTTTGCCTGCCTGAATTGGGAGCGTGTCGCCCGGACCATGTCTGTTTAAGTTTAGGAGTGCAGATGGATTACGCAGCTTGGATTGGAAAAGTTCAGGTGAGTCATGACTCGCTGAATCACTCCCATGTAAAACGCGTCGGTTGGACCCTTGGTCGGGCGGCCCCGTCCGATAGCGCGGACCTGCCGTTGCTCTGGCACTGGGCCTTTTTTCACGAGTCCGTCGACAGCCAGGAGCTGGGCGTCGATGGCCACCCGCTGACGGGGGACTTTCTTCCCGAGACACACGGCCGCAAGCGGATGTGGGCAGGCAGTCGGCTGACGTTTCATCGTCCTTTGAAAATAGGTGTGGCGGCACTGCGCAGGTCCTCGATCCTCTCCATTGAGGAGAAGGCTGGGCGTAGCGGCAGCCTGCTATTTGTCACCGTTGGACACGAATATAGTCAGGATGGCGACCTTAAGGTCTACGAGGAGCAAGACATTGTCTACAAGGCGGCAAACGGCACCGTAGTTGGAGGGGAGCCCCTGCCGGAAGGTGATTGGCAACGATCTACGCGTGTGCACCCAGCCCTGCTGTTTCGTTATTCCGCAATTACTTTCAATGCCCACCGCATCCATTACGACCTGCACTACGTGACTGAGGTTGAAGGCTATCCTGGGCTGGTCATGCATGGTCCGCTTGTGGCAACGCTTGCCTTGCAAAGCCTGCTTGAAGCGCATTCGGGGATCGTTCCACGCAGCTTCAGTTTCAAGGGCGTCCGCCCATTAATTGCCGGGGAGGACCTGATTGTTCACGGGCGGCTGACATCGCCAGGTGTTGCCGCACTCTGGTCTGGCAATACCCAAGGGGTCGGTCAAGTGGGTGAAGTTAGGTTTTGACGAGGGATAGCGGATGGGCGCAACGCCCTGAGCGGGCGTTGCGACAAGTATTTCAGGGCTCAGAACGTATGTTCAGGCCCCGGAAACTCACCGGTCTGCACCTCCCGCGCAAAGTCACTGGCGGCGGTACGGAGTACCGATCGTAGGTCCGCATATTGTTTGACAAAGCGCGGCAGGCGGCCGTTGCGCAGCCCCGCCATGTCCTGCCACACCAGTACCTGGGCGTCGCATTGGTTACCCGCTCCAATGCCCACAGTGGGGATCGACACCGCTTCGGTGATCGCACGGCCCACTTCTCCCGGCACCATCTCGATCAATAACGCAAACGCCCCGGCCGCCTCGAATGCCTTGGCGCTGTCGATCAGGCGTTGCGCATCGTCGCCGCGCCCCTGAACCCGGTAACCACCCAGTTGATGCTCCATCTGGGGCGTGAAACCAATGTGCGCCATGACGGGAATACCGGACTGTGCGAGTTTCTCCACCTGGGGCAGCATCTCGATTCCCCCCTCCAATTTGACCGCATGCGCGCCGGCCTCTTTCATAAAGCGCACGGCGGTGTGAAAACATTGCTCGGCCGACGCCTGGTAGGCGCCGAAGGGCAGATCGGCAATCACCAGCGCCCGCTGGGTTGAGCGGCTGACCGCGCGCACCAGCGGAATCAGTTCGTCCACGGTCACCGAGAGCGTGGATTCGTAGCCATAGACATTATTGGCCGCTGAATCGCCCACCAGCAGCACCGGGATACCGGCCTCCTCGAAAATCGCTGCGCTGTACATATCGTAGGCGGTGAGCATCGCCCATTTGCGACCCTCGACCTTCATCTGCTTCAAGTGCGGGATACGAATGCGCGGCGCCGATTGGGCGTTGCCGTAGGGTGCAGGCTGATCAGTCATTTTGTTGCCTCGCTGAAAAGGGATTAACCCAGTACTTGCTCGATGAACAACACGATCGCGATTAGGATCATGGCCGCGCCGGAGAAACGGCTGACACGCCGGGCCGCTACGGGCCGGGCACGCAGCACGGTTTGGGAGCCATAGCCGACCAACAGATAGATCACTGCGCAGCTCAGCGTATGCACAAGCCCCAGCGCCACCATCTGCATCGGCACCGGCCAGGTTGCCGTGCTATCGGTAAATTGCGGCAGCAGTGCGAGGAATAGCAGGAACACTTTGGGGTTCAAGCCACTGACACATAGGCCCTTGATTGCCCAGCGTTGCCACGAATCCGATACCTGGATCTGATCCGCGTGGGGCGTGGCAGGGTGGGCAAGCATGTTGATCCCCAGCCACAGCAGGTAGCCGGCACCGGCAACGGTCAGCACAGATAACGCCAAAGGATGGTTGGCCACCAGCGTACCAACGCCGCCGGCGACGATCAGCGTGGCGATGATATGCCCTGACAGAAGTCCACCAACGGCAGGCAGTACCACGCGGCCTTTCAACCCTGCCGAAATGGCATAGGCCCAATCCGCGCCAGGGGTTATTACAAACAGAATCGACACGGCCCAGAATGCAACGAAGATACTCAAGGTCATGCCGCTGGCCCTCTCCGTTGATGACATCTACTTCTTTGCATCTCGTTGCCTCACGCATAAATGAACGCGAGGAAGAATAATGAAATGTGATTAGAATGTGCTTCTAAAGATAGTCAAGTTAGCGCTCTGGATTGGGAGAATCTTCCAGATGGATGAGATTGATCGCAAGATTATTTCTGAGTTGCAAAAAAACGGTCGTCTCTCGGTCACGGAATTGGCTGAACGGATAGGGCTTAGCCTGTCGCCGTGCCATCGTCGCGTGCGAGCGTTGGAAGAATCCGGGGTGTTGATGGGCTATCGCGCTCAATTGGACCCTGGAGCGCTGGGGCTCAATTTCTCTGCGATGGTGTTTGTCACCCTGCGCGAGGGCGACAAATCTGCTGTGCATGCGTTTGAAGCAGCGCTGATGCAGATCCCTCAGGTAATCGATGCTCAGCGGTTGTTCGGCGAGCCGGACTATCTGCTTCACGTCATTACCCAGGATCTGCCGGCTTTTCAGCGGCTGTACGACGAGAGCCTCTCAGCCTTGCCCAATGTGCAACGGCTGACCTCGACGCTCGTCATGAAGCGCGTCATTCAGGATCGGCCGCTGCCCGTGTGACTGTTGCGTCGATGCAGTAACAGCTTCACCGGCCAGCTCATCCGCATCTGCCTGTTCCGCTGTCGAGAGCTCGGAGGCTGTATGCCCGATACGCTTGAGCAACAGCGCGGGTAGTCATGGTGGGCTCCTATTGTTTTTATTGGATATAACCCTTCTTGAACGCTCGATGGGTTATTAGCGAAACGGCACGCCATGATAGTACAGGGTGCCGATCGCTAAATACGGGATTTCGTATCGTATATCGCGGTTTTGGATGCCTGCGAAGGCTGTAGCGTCTTGTTCGAGATATTCACCTCGCCCGGTGTGTTGAAAGTGCTCAAGGCCAACTTTAAGCCTGGGTTGATTGAGATGAGAAACTCGATCTTCAAGCGCGGCTATCTCAAGCAGGTGCAAAAATACTTCCCTTCTATCAACCAGGATGATTTGAAACCCTATCCTGCTGGTGTCCGCGCCCAGGCTGTGTCGAACAACGGCAAGTTGATTGACGACTTCCTGTTTGTGAACACCAAACTGAGCGTGAACGTGTGTAACGCGCCGTCGCCGGCGGCTACGTCGGCAATTCCTATCGGGGCGTTTATCGTCAGTAAGGTCAAGGCGCAGCTTAGCGCTTGAAGGCGTTCAGTCGAGTGCCAGGCAGGTGTCCACCAACAGGCTGCGTAACCAAGTGTGAACGGGGTCGTGATGGGTGCGCTCATGCCAGGCCACAGTCTTGCTGAAACCTGGAATGTCCAGCGGCGGTTCGCGCAACACCAGCCCATCGGCGTGCAACGCCAGGCGCCGGGGTACCACGGCGATCAGGTCGCTGGTGCGCAGGATCTCCGGTAGCACCAGAAAGCTGGTCACCGAAACCGTCACGCGCCGTGATCGGCCGATACGGGCGAGCGCGTGATCGGTTACCCCTTCGAAGGCGCCACCGGCGGGGGAGACCAGCGCATGATCCAGCGCACAAAAGCGCTCCAGGGTCAGTACCTCATGCCGTAATTCAGGGTGATCGGCGCGCATCACACACACATAACGCTCATCGAACAGCGCCGCCGAATGCAGGCCGGGCGGGGTGCTGTCGGGTGTCACCAGCGCCAAGTCGATGGCCCCACTGTCCAACTGGCCAGGCAGCTGTTGCGGGTCGACGGGTTGCACCGCGATGCGGATATTCGGCGCCTGTACGCGCAGTGCGCTCAGGAAAGGCACCACCACCGCCCGCAACGCGTAGTCGGTGGACGCCAGCGCAACCGTCATCGTCGCCGTGAGCGGGTCAAATGCCTGGGGTTGCAGGGTCGCCGAAACTTTCGCGCAAACGAGTGAGCATTCCGCTGACGGCGGGCTGGGTCAGCGACAAGCGCTCGGCGGCGCGGGTGACGCTGCGCTCATCCAACAAGGCATCGAGGGCTTTGAGCAGGTTGAGGTCGAGGTGTCTGATATCAGAATTCATGATGCTCTGCATAAAAGATGACGATTGGTTTTATTTCACGATAATACCGACGATGGCGCCAGTCCATTACCACTGAGTACTGAGCATGAACGAGATCATCTGGCCGCAAGACTACCTGCCAGGCTTCACCGAGAATTTTGTCTCCAATGAAATCATCGTCGCCGGCCTCGCCGCCGCGGATATCTGGCCGTTGTTGAGCCATGCGTCGCAATGGCCGAGCTACTACGCCAACTCGGCGAATGTGCGCTTGCATGACGGCGTGGGTCCTGAGCTAGAAGACGGTATGCGCTTCTACTTTGAAACCTTCGGGTTCCCGGTCGAAGCGCAGTGTAATGAATTCGTCCCCCCGGCGGACGGCCAGCCAGGTCGGATTGCCTGGCATGGTTGGGCGGGCGAGGGCGATACCCGCCTGGATGTTCATCATGCGTGGCTCATCGAGGACCTGTCGCAGGGGCGCGTACGCGTCCTCACCCAGGAAACCCAAAAGGGTAAGCCGGCAGTAGAACTGGCCATGGCTAGGCCCAACCCGATGATCAATGGCCATCAGGACTGGTTGAATGGGTTGGTCCGGGCTACACGTGAGGCGAGCAACTAAGTGCCGATTGCAATAACCACTGCCGGAGTTGCTCGACGGGTGCACGCAAGGGCGCGCTAGCGCGGTGAACCAGATAGTAACCCTTGCCGACGGACAGGGTTGCTTCGAACACCTGCTCCAGTTGCCCCTGCTCCACGGCCTCTTCGACCAGCCAGGGACTGGTCAGCACCACTCCCTGACCCCGCCGCGCCGCATCGATGGCGAGTTCGGGCTGGTCGAAACGCAGGCCGGATGCCATTTGTGCATCGGCCATACCGAGCTGTGCGAGCCACGCGGGCCAGTGCGCATGCGACGTGGTGTACAGCAGCGTCGTGCGCGTGAGGTCGGCGAGCGAGCGTAACTGCAGGCGCTCGCGATACAGCGGGCTGCAATACACCCGGACCTCATCCGCCAGCAACAACTCGGCCACCAACCCTTGAACCTTCCCATCGCAATGGCGTACGGCAAGGTCAACTCCATCGTGGTTGACGTCAACCAGATCGGTGCTCGCACTCAGGTGCAGCTTGAGTTGAGTGTGCTGGCGAGTGAGTGTCGGCATGCGCCGAGCGAACCACGAATTGGCAAAGGCGGGTGGCAGGCTAAGGCGCACTTCCTGGCCCTGCCGGTGACGCAGCGCAAGGCTGGTGTTCTCCAGCGTCTGAAGTGCGGGCTGCACCTGTTTCCAGTAGGCCAACGCTTCCTGAGTAGGATTCAGCTTGCGCACGGTGCGAGTGAACAACGACACGCCCAGCCAACCCTCAAGCTTACGGATCTGCTGCGCCACGGCACCCGGGGTGACAAACATCTGCTCGGCAGCCAGGGCTGCACTGCCGGTGCGCATGACTGCGTCGAAGCAGGCGATGGCCTTGAGGGGGACTTCAGGTTTCATGGCGCAGTTTTTCTCTTTCATACGGCTAAAAATGATGATTTGTCGTGCTCGGGGTCAGGCGTAAGAATCACAGGCATCATTGGTCTTGAGGAAATGCAGATGAATGTCCTGATTGTGTATGCCCACCCGGAACCTCGTTCCTTCAATGGTGCACTGAAAGACCTGGCGAGTGAAACCCTGACGGCCCAGGGACACAAGGTTCAAGTGAGTGATCTTTACGCACTGGAATGGAAGGCGCCCCTCGACGGCGCCGATATCACCACGCCGCGGGTGAACACAGAGTTTCTGAATCTCCCTGCTGAACAGGAGCACATGTTCATCCAAGGCCGCCCGACCTTTGATGTGGAACAGGAGCAGGCAAAGGTGCTTTGGTGTGATCTATTGATTTTCCAGTTCCCGATCTGGTGGTTCTCAATGCCAGCCGTGCTCAAAGGCTGGGTCGACCGCACCATGACCCGTGGCTTTGCGTACGCGTCCGGTGAGAAATACGACAACGGCAAGTTCAACGGCCGCAAAGCCATGGTCTGCGTCACCACCGGCACCGCCGAAAGCCTATATCAGCCCGATGGGATCGATGGCTGCATGACCCATATTCTCTGGCCGATCCACAACGGGATATTTCGCTACCTGGGGTTTGACGTGTTGCCACCCTACGTTGCCTGGATGCCGGGCAATGTGTCTGAGGAACAACGCATTATTTACCTGCAGAGGTACAAGCAGGTGCTCGAGGTTATTGATGAGGTTGAACCGCTGTTTTTTCACCCGCGTGAAGACTATGGCGACGATCAACGCCTGAAGGCGGGAGTGGTGGCCCGGTCGGGGTTCCAATGGAATCCACGCGCTGGGCAAGGTCACGACAAGGCCGCGGATGACTTCACCTGATCGTAAGGGCGCGGTTGATCGCGCCCTGCACGAGGTCAGAACAGGGTTTGCACTTCCATGCCAAACACCAGCGAATTCGGCACTTCGCGCACGCCGTCAGGGTGCTTGATGTACTGCAGGTTTGGCATCGCACTCAGCCAGCGGGTGGCTTGCACGCGGTAGTTGAGTTCTGCGACGTACATGCTGTGTTGCTCTGGCACGTAGCCAGTCGCGTCATAGCCCAAGCCACTGGCTTGATTGGCCGTTTGCGCATTGCGCAGCAGGTGTGAGCTGGCATGCACGCGGGCCACGCCGAAACCCAGGGCATCCTTGGGGCGTGCATCAAACGGGCCTTTGTAGAGTGCGCTGATTTTCTGGTAGCTGTCGACGGGAGTGGTCGCGCGGTCGTAGAACGATACGCTGGCAGTCAGGGTCAGGCCGCGCGACGGGTCGCCGTCCACCGAGGTGACCTGCTGCTTGCCCACCCACCAGTAACCGTGGCGGCTTGAAACGCTGCGGTAGTCGTTGCCGGTCAGCGCGGCGGGCTGGCTGGCGTCATCTTTGTAGAGGTCTGTGCCATCTGCCGTGCTGCGAAAGTAACCGATGCGGTATTCGCCCGGCAGGTCGTTGACGCGGGGTGTCCACACCAACTCCACCGGCACCAGCGTGCCCCTGGTACCGGCGGTGTTGAGCTTGAATCCGTTGCCGTTTTCCAGGTTGGACGGGTTGACGTTGAACGCGCCGACCTGTGCATATACCTCATCGCTCAAGCGATAGCGCAGGCGTGCCGCCCATTGGCTGATGGGACCGTTGTAGATGCTGTCGACGTAGTTGCCCGGCTGCGAACCGCAGAAGGCCAGGTTCTGGAACACGCAATCTTCGGCGGCAAACTCGTCGCTCACCGCAAAGCGGCCGGCCTTGAGGTTGATACGATCGTTGAGCCAACCTTTGCTCAGCCACAGTTCACCCAAGCGTGTGACGCTGCCGCGACCATTGATTTCCTGGGTTGACCCCATGCCGCGCGCCCTCGGGTCGTCGGTCTTTTCACCGAGTTCCTTCCCGTTGCGGTTGGAGACCGCCACGCTGAAGAGCGCGTCTTCCCAACCCATGAACTTTTGCAGGTCGATATCGGCGCCAAGGTTGAACTGGTCCGAATAGCGTGTCGGGTGTTCGTGGCGGCTGTAGCCGCCGAGCAGGCTGGTGGCGGTTTCACCGAGGTAGCCCATCTTGATATCGACGCCCAGCTTGAGCAGGTCGGTACGCAGGCCGCCCCAGTCGCCGGTCATCCAGGGGGATTCGGCGCCAAAGGCGTCGGCGCTGGCTGTGCCACTGGTGGCACAGAGGCAGAGCAGCAGGGCGGTGGCAGATCCGTGTGGCAGTGCGCGGAGAGGCTTGAATTCCATGATAGGTGGGTCTTCCTGGGTCAAGGGTGGTGCCGGGCAGGGCGCAGCGCTTACTGCCGGCAATTATTGTTATTAATGGTTCAACCATGGCTGCGCATCGAGTTGAGTGCGCGCGTGTTTCACATCGTCCGGGGTTACGCGCGGTGCGCTGTTGCCCCAGCTGTTGCGGATGTAGGTGAGTACCGCCGCGATGTTGTCGTCCGGCAAGCGCCAGTCGAAACGCGGCATGCCGGCTCCAGTCGGATTGCCTGTGGTGACCGGGCCTTCGGCCCCCTTGAGAACTACGTGCAGCAGGTTGGCCGGGTCTTCTGCGTTTACCTGGGCGCTGGCGCTCAGCGCGGGGATCATGTGGCGCACGCCTGAACCATCGGTGTTGTGGCAGGCGTTGCACTGGCTTTCCATCACGCGCTTGCCGGTAACCATTTGCGGGTCGCTTGCGGCGATAGCCGCTGTGTTGCGCGCTGGGCTGGCTGGCAACTGCTGCAGGTAGGCGGCAATGGCCTTGAGGTCCGGATCGGTCAGGTGTTGGGTGGAATATTCCACGGCTTCCTGCATTGGGCCGGAGGCCACGCCCTGGCGGCTGGCGCCGGTTTTCAGGTAGCTGACGATGTCGTCAGTGGTCCACTGGTCTAGGCCGACCTTGTGGTTACCGGTCAGGTCAGGCGCATGCCAGCCCTGCAAAGTCCCGCCGTGCAGCGCGTCGCTGACATCGCCACCGAGGACATTTTTGGCGGTGTGGCAGGCAGCGCAGTGCCCGGGACCGTTGACCAGGTAGTCGCCGCGGTTGATGATGGCGGTCACCCCGGGCACCGGCGTAAAGGGCTGATCACGAAAGAACAGCAGGTTCCATCCCGCCAGCAACACGCGCTGGTTATAAGGAAAGGGCAGTTCGTTCTCCACCACCTTCTGCTTCACCGGCGCGACGGTACCCATGTACGCCCACAGATCGGCGATGTCCTGGTCGGTCATCTTGGCGTAAGCGGTGTACGGCATGGCCGGGTACAGATAACCGTGACTACCGATGCCGTGGCGCACCGCTTTGTCGAAGCGCTCCAGGTCCCAGTGGCCGATGCCGGTTTCGGTGTCGCTGGTGATGTTGGATGCCTTGATTATGCCGAAGGGCGTTTCCAGCGCGTACCCACCCGCGTACGGCGGCTCGCCCGGTACGGTGTGGCAGGCCATGCAGTCGCCCATGGCGGCGACATATTCACCGCGTTTTATCTGCCCTTGCAGAGGGCCGCTGTTGTCGGCCTGCACGGGGGCAAAGGTGCGGTGTTCGCCGTAGATGGCAAACCCGATAAACCCGGCCGCGCCGAGGATGCCGCAGCCTGCAACGACCGCAGCGAGCTTGGTGAGCTTTTTCACGGTGTGTTCCTCAGCGGGTCAGCGGGCCAGGTTGGCGCAGGTAGTCGTTAATGATGGCTTGAGCGGTCCACAAGGTCAGCGCGCTCAGGGTGCCGGTGGGGTTGTAGCCGGCATTGTTCGGGAACGACGATGCTCCGATCACGAACAGGTTGTGGGCGTCCCAGCTCTGCTGGTAACGGTTGAGGGCCGAGGTGGCCGGGTCGAGGCCCATGGCCGCGCCGCCGATGGTATGGCCGCTGTCGTACGCGCGTGACGGTGAGAACGGTTGATCCGGGAACGCCTGCGCATCCCAGGTCTTGGCCCCGCTTACACGGCAAATATCGGCAATCCGGTCGCGTACGAAGCGCGCCATTTTGCGGTCGTTTTCGTTGTACTCGAAGGTCATGCGCAGCAAGGGCTGACCGTTAGCGTCCGAGTAGTTCGGGTCCAGCGAAAGGTAGCTTTCGACGTGGGCGTAAGAGGTGCCCTGGCCCTGGATCTTGGCGTAGTTCTGGTAGCTGTGCTGGAAGGCTTTTTTCCACTGCGAGCCCCACATTTTTGTGCCGGCCGGCACGCGGTCGGTCATGCCCATGGGCGTGGCCTGGTCGCTCAGTGCCTGGATGCCCGCGCCGCCCAGAAAACCCAGGTTGGTGTGGTCGAAGTTGTCGCCGTTGTAGTCATCGATCTGGGTCGATAGGGCGCCGGTGGAGATGAAGGGGTTCATGTATTCGTTTTCGAAATACAGGAAGCCATAGGACATGGTCTGGAAGTTATACGCTCGGCCGATGGTGCCCTTGCGTGTTTGCGGATCATACGGGGTGCCGACTTCGGACAGCAGCATCAGGCGCACGTTGTCGAACTGGAAGGCGGCAAACACCACGATATCGGCCGGTTGGAAGCCGATGTTCTTGTCCGAATCAAGAAAGGTCACGCCGGTAACGGTCTTGCCGTCGGCAGCTTTCTCAGCCTTGAGCGCGGTGCATTCGGTGAGCAGGGTGAAGTTCGGCCGAGTCATCAGCGCCGGGATCACGCAGGCATTGGGCGATGACTTGGACCAATTACCGCAGCCGTAGAACCCGCAGAAACCGCAGTAGGTGCAGGGCGCGAGATTGATCCCCAGCGGGTTGGTGTACGCTGCGCCGATGGTGCCGGCGGGGATCGGAAACGGGTGCAGGCCCATTTTTTCGGTAGTCTGGTGGAAGATGTCATTCCAGCGCGAACGCACCAGTGGCGGGGTCGGGTATTGCGAGCTGCGCGAACCTTCAAACGGGTTGCCGCCGGGTTGCACCTGGCCATTCAATACGCCGGCTTTGCCGGAGATGCCGGAGATTTTTTCCCAGCGATCGTAGTGCGGTTCCAGCTCTTCGTAGGTCACACCCCAATCCTGCACGATCAGACCTTCAGGCAGCTTCATGTGCGGGTAGCGTTCCTTGACCCGCGTGGCCATGGTGAAGTCCGCCGGGGTGAAGCGCCAGGCGTTGGCCGACCAGTGCTTGCCGGCACCGCCCACGCTGTAGCCGACCACCCAGTTATTCATGTCGCGGCCGGGCAGGGCTTTTTCATGGCGGTTGTTGCGAAAGGTCAGGGTTTCGACGCTGGGCGGGCGCAAGGCCTCGCGTCGTGCGCCATAGCGCAATTCGTCGGCGGCAATGCTAGGCGGCATATTGCGGTGGGTTTGCTCCCACGGGCCACGCTCGATCACCACCACATTCAGGCCGGCGCGAGTCAGTTCTTCGGCCATCAACGCGCCGGCCCAGCCCAGGCCGACGATCACTGCATCGGCTTTAGGTCGTGTGTAATTCATGAATGCTTTCCAGATCAGGCATGCGCCTATACGGCGTCATTGGGATGAAGTTCGATTCAGATGCGGCCGATGAGGCTGACCGGGATAATGTCCAGCTTCTGGCCTTTAAGGTTGACGTAGTCGCGGTAGTCGTAACGGGCGCCAGGGAAACCGACCATTTTCCAACCGGCCATGTCCTTGTTGCCGCCGTAGATCGGGTCGGCGAAGAAACCTTCCTGCACGTTGCTCAGCAATTGCGTGAACAACGCGTTCGAGGGTATGGACGCCAGCTGCACGTCGCCGCTTTCCATATGTTCAAGCAGCTCATCCTGCTGTTCGGCGCTCAGGGCCTCGAAGCTGTTGCCCAGGTGGGCGTGGCAGTACGCGTCCAGCTCGGCCAGGCCCTTGCGGTAGAGATACGCCGGGGTTCTCAGCGACTGGTTGCCCTGGGTGTCGCTGCCTTTTTCTTCCGGGCCACTCAGGTAACGCAACGCACCGGCGGCCCAGGGCGTGACCAGTTGGTGATCGATAAACACCACACAGCCAGCTTGCGAAGCACTGACGCTGATGTCATCCGCCGGGATCAGGCGGTCGAAAATGGCCGTGACCTGGGCGAATTCTTTGTCGGTCAGGAACATGCGTTTTGTCGGGTCAACCGGGGAGGGCGGCAAGGTTTCTTTTGCCAGCCACTTGGTGCCACCGTTGAGGACCCGCAGCGCTGCACCGGCAGGTCGAAAAATCGAGGCAGCCACACTGGTGCTGATCAGCACCATGCCGGCTTTCAACACACTTCGACGATCCATCTTTACTCCTTCTCAGGTACGGCGATCGGCGCTGGGTTTGCGTGCAACATGGCACGCTTAGAGAGCGCTCTCATTTTCTATGAAAAAATAAACGCTACCTGAAAAAGAGAGCGTTCTCATTTTGTGACGAAAAAAAACCAGCAACCGCTGGGCAGAAGACTGCTCCGTGTGCTGGCAGGCGGCGATTCTAGGCCGCGACACAATGTCGCGTCAATCCGCCCCGAGCGCGAAACGCCCCGGGTGTGCAGGTCAGGACGCTTTTGCGGGGCCGCAGGAATGGCGCAGAACCAGCTCCACCGGCATCACGTGGCGACGTATGCGCTTGGCGCCGTTGGCAATCATTGCCTCAAGGGAATCAACGGCTGTTTGCGCCTGGGCGTGGATATCCTGGCGCAGGGTCGACAGGGAAAACACCGAGTTCGCGGCGCTGGGAATATCGTCAAAACCTACCACGGAGACATCCTCCGGCACAGACAAACCCATGCCCTTGAGGCGATCAAGTACGCCCAGGGCGAGAAAGTCATTGGAGGCGAAGATCGCCGTCGGCGGGTTGGCGTCGCTGAACAGTGCGTCGACGCCGCGTCGGCCCGAGGCCGCATCATGGGTGCCGCGCAGGAAAAACGGTTCGAGCCCGGCTTCCTCCATCACCTCGCAATAGGCCTTGGTGCGTTCCCGCGCAGACGCTTCATTGCCACCGCCCAGGTGAGCGATACGCCGGTGGCCTAAGGAGAGCAGGTGCTCCATGGCCGTTCTGACGCCTCCATTGTCGTCGACGGTAATCACTGTGACTCGCGGATGGTTCACGCGCTGACTGCCCAGGTACACACACGGCAGGCTATCGGCGATGGTGCTGATGGCTTTGGACGTGATCAGCGGCGCGATCAGGATCACGCCTGCCGCCCGAAAGCGCAGCAGCCGCTCGGTCTCGTTCACTGCCGAGCCGTCCTCGGCCGAGCGCAGGGTGGTCACGGGCTCGAAGCCACGGTCCAGCAGGGCGCGATCCACGGCTTGGGCCAACTGGATATGGAAAGGGTTGCTCGGGTCGCCAATGATCAACCCGACGATGGAGGAGTGCGCGGATACCAGGCTGCGTGCGGCCAGGTTTGGCCGATAGTTGAGCTCGGCGGCAATCGCGGCAATGCGCTCACGCGTCTCGGCGCGCACACCGGGGTCGCCACGCAGGGCGCGGGAGGTTTGCGCACGGGACATATTGGCCGCCAGGGCCACATCTTCCAGGGTCGTGAAGGGTTTTTTCATGGGCGAGGTCAGGCGCTCTGAAGAAAGAGGCGCAGAGTATCGCATGATCCATGAAATGCGTTCAGCCGAACGCCCTTGACGGGTTATGTCAGAGGCGCCTGCGTTAGTTTGGATTTACTTTTGGAACGACATTGAGTGCCCTAGCGGGATGCCCTCCACCAACGTCGGCAGTGCCATTGAATAGACACTGAAGGTGCCTGAAGTCGCATTCACGCCACGGTTGAAGTTAGCCAGCAGTTCGCCCTGCGTGGCCGGGATCAGCAGGCGGCGGTTGGCGTCGATAAACAGCGCATCCGGGCCGATCAGCCGGTCATCCTGGATCAACGTTGCGGTACGACCATCGGGTGCAACGATGCCGATGCTGCGCGACTCGACCAGGCCCAGGTACAGATTGCCGAGCGAGTCGATGCAAGTACCGTTGATAGTGCCTTTGTCGAAAGCCTTCACAATATGCCGTTCCAGTTCGGCATCGCTGACGGACGGGTCATCCAGCAGCTTGCGTGGAATCTTCCACATCGGGCTGCTGGGGGTGGAGAACAGCAGCCACTGACCATCCGGGGTGATTTCCAGCATGTTGGCGTGCACCTGCGGGCGTTTGCCGTGCTCGTCCTCATACAGGCGGCCATGGGTTGCCAGCAAGGGGCTGTCCACGGGCTGACGCAGCATCGGGCGGTTGCTCAAGCGGCGCACGGTTTTGCCGGTGTCCAGGTTATGGATGATCAGGCCGCCAATGTCGGCGTCGGTGATATAGACGCGATGATCAAACACCCGCAGGTCATTCATGACCGTGCCGGGCGGCAGGATGTCCTTATCGAAGCGCAGCACCCGCAGTGCCTTGCCGGTCTTGCTGTCGAATTGCGCGACTTTGGCCGCGCCGGGCAGGAAATTTCTTCCTATGCGCGTGAGAGCTTGCGCGATGAGGAGGGTAAGATAGCTAAGAAGCTCACAGACCAAAAAGAAACTATGTCTAGTATCCAGTCGAGAATTACTCGCTTGGAGAAGCAGGTTGAAGATCTTAAGAAGAGTAAAACGGTCGATGAGATTGCGCTGCGAGTGAAACATCGCTTGGAATTGGAGATTGAAAACTACTCCAATAAACCGAAGTCAGAGTTTGAAGGCACGCGGAAAACAATTGAAGCCAAGATGGCTGAGCTTAAACCCATCTTGGATGGATATGACGTGCCCGGGAAAATGCGCGACCTGAGCGACTTAATTAATAATGAAATGGCGCGAATTGGTGCTGGCTTTGATTTCGAGCCTGCTTATATGCCAATAAACCTGAAATTTGATCTCGAAAATTTCGACTTGTGGCATGAAAGCGTCGAGATGGGCAACCTGTACCTTCGCTCTATGGGCAGTGGTGCGAATTGGCTGTATTCGCACCTGACGCTATTCCTGGCTTTGCATTCGGTATTTGCACTTAAGCACAAGGATGGGTGCAAGATCCCCCCAATACTATTTCTGGATCAACCAACGCAGGTCTATTTTCCGGCTAAGATCGACCACGGGCAGCAGGGCTTTAACGCCCTGGCCTTGGCGAAGCTCACCGATCGGGTGGAAAAGGTTGATGAGGACATCGGGTCTGTCACCAATATGTTCGACAAGCTCGTAGAGTTTTGCCAGGAAACGAAAGAAGCGACTGGGATCATGCCCCAGATAATCGTCACCGATCACGCCGATGAACTTGAGCTGAGTGGTGAAGCTGATTTCCAATCATTCGTTAGGGTCACTTGGCGCAAGCGTGGGTTCATCGCTGACCGTCCCGCGGAAGTGCCTGCATGATCACACTGGGCTCGCTCCAGTCTGGAGTGAGCCCAGATAACGTCAAGATTCGGTGACACAGGCCTCGAACAGGGAGGCAAATAGGAAGCAAGGATTGCGGCGCGAGTACAACAAACGTCTGAAGGATGTGATTAGCGTCGTTAGCCATCATCAAGCACGAGAAAAGGGTTATCTGGCGGCAGCGATTCTAAAAGTGACGTCGGCTCCGAAATCAGATAGCCCTTCAAGGTCGTTTTCTTCCTGGGACCTTGCACTTTGCACGCCCAGATATTCAAGCCGTTGCCTCGCTTCCTGTGCATCTTCAGTTTCTCGAACTCCTTCTGCACCCAGCGCCACTCTTCAGTTTCTTGATTGGCACCCTGTGAGATACCAGGAAACTCCTGAACGTAGCGTTGGAAGAGACCAGGTGTTACTAGAAACACCGAACCGCGCACCGTGTGCACCTTGGCCTTGCTGTCGTTGATGATCAACTTGTGGCTCTGGATGCCTTCCTTGACCCAATTCACAAAAACCTGACCAGGGTTACTCGAAAGGGGCGTTGGGATTTCGAGAATGCTTTCTGACGGCGCATCACTGACCTCGGGTTCTGCCAATTCGAACATATCCAGCAACGTTCCGAGGTAGTCGGTATCCTCCATCTCCGGTGGCTCGGGCTGCAATGGGCTTTGAGTTGATCTCGTACTGACTGACTTGGACGCTCGCAGTGATACAGGAGCATCAGTCGGGGGTGCATCGATTGCAACACTCACCGTTCCGCTGAAAGCCTCAGGCCTGTCTTCGTTCCCCCAGATCAACGCCGGTTGAAGGCGCAGAAAGGTAAAGGTCTGCTGCCAGTTTCCCTGCGCAACCAGAGCGGTCCAAATGGCTTTGCCTTCCGGGGTCGACTCGGCCAGCCCATGCGACTGCAGCTCGTCGAACACCGCGATGTTGGACGAGGGAATGCCCTCAATCGATTGCGACAGCAAATAGGCTCGCAATTTGTCGGTGACGGTCTTGCTGACCAGCCAGAGCGCGTCCTGGGTCAACCATCCCGCGGCACCTGGCTGGTTGAGTTTCAGCTCGTGTTGAACCAGATGACGCAGTCCGCTGATCAAGTGATGTTGCAGGGAATGAATCGGCGCTAGGAGCGCCTTGCTAGGGTTACCGCCAATGTTCTGTGCGGTGGAGACCCGGTCGGCCTGCATCACCAACTCACCGAGCACGCCGGCACGTTCGTACTGGCCCGCCAGGACATACAGCAGGCTGGCCCACAGCGACGGAAATCCACTGAGCCAATCGAGGATGGGCCGGTCGAGAATCTGGGTGTAGAGCAAACCTGCAGCGGCGCCGTGCAAGTGATAGTCGCGCCCCTTGATGTAACGAAAACGGTAGGGCTGATCCAGCGGGCCCTGCCAAGGATGCCAACGACGGCCATCTTGGCGTTCAACCAGCAGGTCCACGGCGATTTTGCCGATGTCATGCAGCAGGGCACCATAAGCGATTCCGGCGGACCAGGCATCAATCTGGGCGGCTTGATCTTCGGGCGCGGCGCCGGTGGGAAGCAGATACGACTGACGCAGTTTCAAACCACAGGCGACCAGTTCCAGCCCATGGTCGAGCATGCCGCCGAGATACGCATGGTGGTGCGACTCGCTGGCCGGGAGTTGCTGGACCTGTTCGGCGTAGCGATGGATCGGATTTAAATAGAGCTGGATGAACTGCGCGTGGGAGAGGGCGGTGTACTGCCAGATGCGATCGAGCAACTGGCGGCGGTGCTCCGCGGCTAACAAGCTGCGGGCTGACTCGATGGGCAGGTAACCTTCGGCGACGTTCACAGTCGGTGGCGGAGGGAGCTTCTGCCTTTTATGGCGAAACAGACTGAGCATCGCGACCTCCGGGAAGTGGCTGGGTCAGTGGCTTTTTAGCCTTTTCGGATAGAGCTCTTACCCTTGAGTCCCCATTCCCTTCCAACCCTTTCCCGTCCTTTTGGCTCGTGTCCCTTTGTGCGGCAATGGAAATATTGATTCTTCTAGACATCGTTTTGTTGGGGGCTAGTACGGAAAAGAAAAGAGTCGGTACACTGCGGTGCATATTTTTTGGGTCTTGCAATGAACCTCACTGACGCCACGCTCGTGCTGCTGCTTGCGGCACGTATCCATGGGACAGACGAAGCTGTCAGGGCTTCGGCGAAGAGCGTGGTCAAGAAGTTGCCGCGCAGTAAACGCGATCTGATCTACAAGGTGATCGACAGCCGGAGTCCGCTTGAACTAGTGGATTTTCTGGCGCAGAACCTGGATGCGTCATGACAGGTTGCGGGTGTTTACCCATCTCTGATTCTTTGCCTCAGAGCCCCGCGGGATGGGGCTTTTTCTGGGCGCAGAAAAAAGGGCTCAACTCGCGTTGGGCCCTGTGAAGCGTTTACAGCGGAGAGGTAACGATTAAGCTCCATCGCTCATGCATTGCGAGTCATCCATTACCGTCTGTTTCAGTTGCTGCTCCAAGTTGAGTACATATTCCGAGGCGCTTCGGGCGTGGCCACTGGCACGAAAGATTGCGCGCTTGTCAGCCTTGAGCAGGCTGAGCCAGTACTCGATGTAGCCCTCGTGCCTCAGCTCTCCCTGTATACCGGTGTAGGCACATAAAAACGCCGCGCCCATTTCGGCGATCAACTCCTCAAACGCGTAGCCTGGCGAGCCGAACGGACAGGATGACGTCACGCCTTCGCGCTGCAACCGAGTGTGATGCCCGGTCCAGTGCGTCAGCTCGTGCAGTGCGGTGGCGTAGTACCCACCTTCATCGTGAAATTGCGCTTTTGTCGGCAGTTGGATGAGATCCCCAACCGGAAGGTAAAAGGCTTCGTCGGTAGGCCGATGAACGATTTGTGCACCCGAACGTAACAGTAGATTTTCCGCAGAGCTGTTGGCCTGGAAGGGATCACTCGGTTCCGTCTCGAACAGGGTTTCATTGAGCGCTTCGAGCCCCTCCGTTTGCTCGATGTTGAACAGAAAATGCGTCCTGACAATGCCGAAGTGAGCGACCTTGGGCTGACCGTTTTCATTGAGTACGGGTTGGCCTGACTCTGTCTGTTCCTCGCGCTCCATCGGCTTATAGAGCACCGCCAGAGTGCTGTGCTCACCCTTACGGATGTGCCCACTGGCCTTTTTAGCTTGGTTGAAGGTCAGCCAACGATCTTGAGTGAACCCCTGCAACCTGGCCTCGGCCCAGAGCAACGGTAAGTTGATGCCCGAATACGGACGACGCGTGATGGCGTTGATGGGGTAGGGTTGATGATGACCGACGTCAGTTGAGCCACTTGAGGACCAGGGTTTGATCCAGGGGGCAACGCCTTGGTCCAAAGCGGCAACGATCTTGTCAGTCACGTCTTGGTAGATATCGCGCATGGCATTTTCCTCGAGAGAAAACGGAGGAACGCCTTGCCCGTCGGGGAGGGTTCCCCGGTGGGTGATAGGTTGGATTGATTCAGGTCCTGCATGTTGTCCGAATGTGGATTTGAGAGCCGAGATAGGGTTATCTGCGTTTAGCGTTGGCCTCTTCTGCAAGCGCTATCAGCAAGGCGCCAGGTTGACCCAATTCTTGGAGTAGGGTGAGACTCAATTGCAGCGACGGGTCGTGGTCTAAGTGATCTGTTGATTGAATGTGGACTACCTCGAACAGCACATAGGGCTCGTGTGGAGAGGACAGGTGAGCGCGTCATACGTGGCTCAGCCGATCGACCTGCAGCTTCTCAGCGTAATCTGAGTGATCGAGCAGTACTGCGCGTTGCCACGCGCGAGGGGTGAACACAATGGGCAGCCGAAGGGCGTTCAGTGTTTTCGGTGTCAGTGAGTCGGGCATGGTATGTCTCCGTTGAAAACGCGAAGAAACCTGTCCCGTGCGGGGAAAGATTCCCCCGCCGTGGGTTAAAGAAAAACAAGAGGGCTTATCTCACGAGCAGCGCTCGAAAGGCGTTCAGGAGAGCAGTAGGCGTTCATCACCGTACCAACGGTCACTGTGCGAGCCACCGAACGCTAATCGCACTTGGGGAGAACCATCATTGAAGTGACGTAGCCTTGAAGGTTCTGGCTACCTGGGAAAGTGCTGTCGATAACAGCGATCCGTACCTTGTATTTAACCGGACGATTTGTATGTGTCAATGACTGTAGAGACGCTGTTTCACGGAGATTGTCTTCTGTCTTCCAGCGAAGATTTTTCGGCTGGGGCAAACTGATAAACGGTCAGGCACGGGCCAATTTAAGTAGTACGCTATTACTCCTGTCTCAACCATGAAAACGCTCGGAAGAGGGCGAGACCATGCCGATTCAGCAACCTGTTCAGAGTTCACGTGCCCACCGCTGGGCGTACGTCTGTGGTATGTCGGTGAAGCGTGGTTACCGTAGGTTGAAAACCTTTGAATTCCGCGTGGTTGAGCGTGCGGAGACGGTAGGTATGCCCGCAGGTAAATTACTTGTTCGCGGGAGTTTTCTGGCTGCCAAACTGGCATTGATCGGAGGATTGCTCTTTGTCAGTGTTTGGCTGGTTACTTTTTTTGTGATGATGCTGGCTGTCATCACTTTGCTTTGGTTCAGGGCTTTTGTTGGTTCCGATCATCAAGAGGAAAGTCCAGGGCCAGACTACCTAGGTGCTGATCTCTACATTGGTGACTTCGACGACAATGGGCATTATATAGGCGACAGCAAATCATCTAATTGAGCGCTTAGCAGCACCCAATATTTGATCTGTGCCTTTGCTCGCTGAATCACTTGCGGCTTTGCTACCGTTCGCCAACATACCTTGAATCCCGGTGCCGACTGAATATCCTGCCCAACTCATGGCCCCTAGAAACAGCATCGGTAGCACGATGAACATCGACCCCATCACGTACTCGATCACCTGCGCGGTGACAGTCCCATCCATAAACCCGGAAGTGGGCAGCGACAACAGCGCCTGATTGGAAGCCGAAACCTGGTTGTACAAGGTCTCGAGCATGCTGGAGTCGACCCAGCGGGCCAACTCCCACCAGAAACTCAGCATGTGCAGTGTGAACAGCGCGAACGTCACCGTCATGACGGTCTTTAGCTGGTAGGTACTGACCAGCAAGATCAACGGCAAGCTGATGATGACGCCCATGATCAGGAACGCCTGCACCATCGGCAAGGCGGCGCGTAATGCATTCATTGCCGGGAAGTTGCTGAAGGAACCTAGGGCCAACCCGGTATTGGTGGCTAGGTTATTGAGCCCCTGATTGATCGAACCGCCACGAGCGCTGGAGCCGTAGTCCTGATACACCTGTCCGGGCGACATGGACATCGATTGCTGGCGCGGGCTGACCAGCTCGCGCAGGGTGGCGTCTTCGATCTCGTTGCTCGAACGCCCAGTCAACCAACCTTTCAGCTGAGTCAGCAGCGAAGGATCGACCTGCTCGATCAAGCGCTCGCGTAGCCCGACACCACTGTCGCTCCACCACTGCTTGCAGGTGGGGTAGCCCGCGCCATTCTCCAGCCGCGGCAAGGAAACGTCGCGGTTGTCGTCATACGGCCAGTTGACTCTCGGTGTGCGTGAGCGATCCATATCGTAGTAGCCGGGTGTGTCGAGAAGATAGCTTGAGCCGATCCAGGACGCGTCGTGACTTTGTGCCTTGTCTAACTGCGGGCGATTGGTAAACAACCGAGAACGGGAGTAGCCATAGCAATCGCGAGTGAAGTCGGCAACTTCCTGCAGCAGTACCTGACTGTCGATGCGCGAGCTGTCGATCTCCATGCGCATCTGCCGGATGTCCGGTGCGCAGGGAATGGAGGCGGTGGCCGCTGCGGTCACGCCTTTGCTCAAGGCATGCACCAGAAACCACCAGATAGGTACGTTGGCGGAGCGTTCGCCAATGGTATTGAAGGTCGTCCCCCAGGCGGTTTCCGCTGGCTTGGCCACACTCACGCCGCAGCGCTGGCTCGCCGCATCATCGAACGCCATTGACGAGAGGCTCAACGGAAAGATCGGCGCGCAGCCGAACAAGACGACGATGTAGGCCAGCCACAACCGGTTCTCGATCCGCGGTACCGAGAGCAGTCCCTTGTTGCCTTCATCCGCGCCTTGCTGACAGGCTGACAGCCATTCCTGGAGGATAATCGCACCGAACGGCGCCGCGAATAGCCCAGTGTCGGACAGGACACTCCAAAGGCCGTTGTTGATGATCCAGGCCAGCAGAGAGAGGTAAAACTCCAGGTAGCTGTTGGTGCTCATGAGCATGGTGGTGACCTCACAGTCGGGTGAGTTCGACGCAGGTAAAGAGCACGAGCCCTAATGCTCCGATGCGTTTCACGCGCAGTCGATCCTGTGGTCGATGGCGGTAGCGCCGAAGCAGATCCCACCAGAGCGCAAAGAGGGCGGCGTAGAGCAGGGCGCGCCACCACCGCAGATTGGGTCGTGCGGATTCGAATGCCTGCTGCCAGACCTCGAAACTACCCAGCGCAGTGCGGCCGATCCAGGCGACCAGTGCGGCGGTGAGGATCATCACCGCGGCAATCCCCAGACCTGAAAGCAGAGTGAATAGCGGTGAGCGTTTCATGGCTCACTTGTGCCTGGCGTCAGCATCATTAAGTCGACCGGGCTCAGGGTCGCCTTGCTCGACGGTGCGCGAAGCATCGGCGCCACCGGCATGCCGGTCGAGTACCAGGCTGGCGGTATTGGTGGCGAGCATCTGCCGGACCTGCAGTTCCGTCTGCAGCAGGCGGATTTCGCGCTCCAGGGCGTCGATATTTTTCGTCAAGGCGGTTTGGGCCGGCTCGACGGCGGCGATGTTCGGCTCGTGACTACCCGCCAGCAGGGTGCGCAGTAGCAGCAGTGCCTTGTCGAGTACGCTGGACAAGGCCGTCTCACTGGCCAGGCGCCGTGCCAACAGATCCTGGTCGGGATCGTCGCGCAAGGCTTCGATCACAGCACGGGTCACCGGCAGCATTGGGCTGGAGGCTTTAGCCAGGTTGTCGGGGGTAGGCGACAGTGAGCCGGACAGCAGCCCTTGCAGGGCCTTTAGACGTTCGCTGTAGGCCTCCTGGATCAGCGGCGTCAATCCGCTGCCAGCGGTCGCACGCAGGGTTTCGCAGGTGTCGCAAGTCGCGACTTCGCTCTCACCCAGCACGCGAACGGCCCATTCGGACTCCTCCTGGGGCGAAGCCCAGGTCTGGCAAATGGCCCCACCCAAACAGTCGCTGCTACTGATTGACGCACTGTCATCCACCGTCCGGTTATGCAGCAAGTTGTAGCCCGCGCGCACTACGTCGGAGGTCACCCGAATGGGCGTCTGCCCATTACCTCCGGCCTTTGAGCCGCCGACCCAGGACACCCCATTGTTGCCGTTATGGGCCTCGGTGTTTTTCACCGCGGCCACCGCATCGCCGCCGGTTTGCTCCAGATTGCCCTGCATTTCTTGGTTCTTGGCCAGCGAGCCCCAGCCGGCCTGACCGACCTTGTCCGCCATCTTTTCGGCCATGGCTTGGCAGGTCAGCTTGGAGCGGTCGAAGTCGATACGACCTTGCATCACCCCGTTACTCAGCAACTCATAGAGGCCAGGATTGGCACGCTGGATGATTAACGCCGGCAGCGACATTACCGCTTGGGTCGCGTTCTGCACGATGCTGCCCATGATCTGCTGGAAACCTTCGGTCACGCCATTCAGTTGGTTTTGCAGGGTGTTGGTGAGGCTCATGTTTCCGCACATCATGTTCGCTCGCCATGACCCGCCGACACCAAGACCACTGGGTCGGTAGAGCGAACTCGGTGAGCCGACCGCCGAGCCGCCACCAATGGTGTACATCACTCGGTCGTCGAGTACTTCGCCTTGAGTGCCCAGGCGGTAGTCACCTTCGGCGGCGTCGGCATGCGTGGCCATGGTGAGCAGCCCGCAGAGCAACAGACTCGTCACGCCCAACCATGGTCGTCCGAGAAGCCGACTCATGAAGCACCGCCTTCGAAGTCGATGCTGAACAGAAAGGTCTGCCCCTCGCGCTTGCAGCAGCTGTAGGGACGCCACAACGACCAGGCGTAGCCGCCATCCGAGCTCTGTACCGGATCACTGGGGAAGATGGCGCACGTGGGCTGAACCTGAGGGTAGAGCAATTGCCATTTGTGGGTTGAAGCGTCGTTTTCAACGATCGGGCCAGGCGGCCAGTAGCCGTCGCGTTTGGCGGGCGTGAGCGGTACATACACATGCGGTTGCCAGTTGCTGGTAGTCACATCGCCGGCCCGTTGCGCCATGACTGCGGCGGCCTTGAAGTCGTCGGGCTGTACCAGAAAGCCCTGCCGGGGATAGACGTTGCCCCACATGTTTCCCGAAGCCTGACGTCCGATTTCACGGATCCCCGGCATGAGCGACTCGGGGTAAAGACTTTCCGGGATGCCATGGCGCCAGGCCAGTGAGTCCAGGGTGCTCAAGTAGTAGGGCATGAATGCCGTTGCACCGCTGGCGCAGGCATAGCCGGATTGCGAAGCCAGTTGCGTTGCGACCCAGCCACCGGGATGGCCGATGCCATCGACGTTCTTGAAGCGGGGTAGGTTGTCGCGGTGGGTGTTCGGGGTGATCAGGTTGCCGCCACCTTCCGCACCGCTGATGGGAGAGGAAAGGGTGGTCATCTCGGTCCAGGGATTATTGCCGGTGGTGGCGTAGCTCGAGACCACGAGTTCAGGAATGAAATGGCGTACCTTGGTCGAGGTTTTGACCTTGCAGCCTAAGGGTGTGCACAGGAGCCAGAAACAAATACCGACGACCCTGTATGCAAGGCAATTCGGCGACAACACAGAAGACGTGATGCTGCCGGTGTCCAGCGCCATGCTAGGGCCGCACGCCAGCAGGAGGCTCAGCGCCAAGGGCCTTAGCTTTGTGGGTGGGATTGACGAGCAGGCAGCAGGCATGATCCAGGCTCTTGGTGTATGGCCTGGTCAGGTTCGGTTAGGGATTGAAGACTGTCAGTGGAGATTATGAAGGCGGATCTATCGGGTTTGTGAAATGTGAGACTATTATTTGACGTGAAGGGCGCTGCGCAGGATATCGGGTTCCACAAGTAACTGATCTGCGGTAATTTCGAAAATATTGGCGAGCTTGCACAGGACCAATAGCGACGGGTTGCCCGTGCATCGTTCGATTTGACTGACGTAGGTGCGATCCACCTCGGCCATGAGCGCCAGCTGCTCTTGGGTAAGGTTTTTCACGCGTCGCATCAAGCGGATGTTTTCCGCCAGCTGCAGACGAAGCTGTTCGTAGTCTTGAGTCATGCGCGCAAATTGCGCCTTGAGGGACTCTCAATCCACGGGATATAGTCTACATTGGCATTGATCTAGGCCATTTGATGCTCATGCCTGTTATCGAGCGTTCATTTGGCTTCGTTAAGCTTTTCGAAGCTGTACTCCTTGTCTAACAATAATTCAGAAATCTAGGGTGTGTATGGACGAAAACTACATTTCAATTCCTGCGGTGGATGGTTGCCCAAGTCTTCTGACACCTTGGGGCAACGAGTTTGCCTCGATGATCGAACGTGGCGTGCAATGTGCTCAGGCTTGGCTTGATACGCCCGGCGAGGTTCCCCTGTGGTGGGCGCTGGCGCAAACCCGCAAGACCTTTCCTGTCGGTGACTGCCAGGATGCCTTCGAAGCCGGATTCCTGTTGAGGATTCAGCAGCGGCTCCGGGGCGTACC
Source organism: Pseudomonas sp. GW821-FHT05H12 (assembly GCF_059419385.1). Taxonomy (NCBI): domain Bacteria; kingdom Pseudomonadati; phylum Pseudomonadota; class Gammaproteobacteria; order Pseudomonadales; family Pseudomonadaceae; genus Pseudomonas; species Pseudomonas sp. GW821-FHT05H12. Next base: position 135,966 of record NZ_JBWKRS010000009.1, read on the forward strand.
GCAATAACCGGTCACTCGCTTTAGAGCGAGAGCCTCAATAGATTCCCCTATGCGGGTTCTATTTCTCGCGCTCTATCGATCCGTTCAGCTACCCTATACGCCGCTTCGAGTTCTGAGCAGCCGTTCTCCTGCATCAGCGTCCAACGCTCGGCTTTTTCCTCGGGCTCGGTCATGGCCAGGGCGAGGTAAAGGCTGGGTGGCACGGCTCGAAACAGTGTCTCGAGCTTCTTCGACAGCACGACCCCCTCAGTGTACTTCCCCGGCTCCTTACTGGCGGAGAGCAACAAGGCTTTCTGCGCCGGCGTGAGTTTCTTGAACCGTGCGATCTCTTCGATTTCCGCGGGCGGCATGTTCAAACAAATCCACCATTCGATCATGTTGAGCATGGTCTGCGCAGCCGTGGGAAAATCGGCAAGGTTTTGCGTGGCGAGCCAGAACCAAGCACCAAGCTTGCGCCACATCTTCGTCCCCTTGACCACGAATGGCGCCAGCAGTGGGTTTTTGGTGATGATATGGCCCTCGTCGGTGACCATGATGATCGGCCTCCCCAGATATTGGTCGCGCTCGGCGAGGTTGTTCACGGTGTTCATCAGGCTGATGTAGCTGATGGACATCTGGGCCTCGTAGCCTTCGCGAGCGTAAGTGGCGAGATCGACAATGGTCACATCGCTCTCGGGCCAAGGCGTACCCTCGCGATCGAACAGTTCGCCCTCGAAACCCTGGCAAAACAGGTCGATGGACTCACCCATTTCCTGGGCACGCTCGCGGCGTTTCTCCGGCAAGTGCGTGTCAGCGGCGACGCGCAGCAAGGCGTCGCGCACGTCGCGGGTCAGGACCTGGCGACCCGCCGCGACACAGGTCTGTGCCGCATCGAGGATGCACTCGCGGATCAGACTGCGATCGGCCCGGCTCAGGCGGGCTTCTTCCTTGGCCTCGCCGCCAGTGATCATCAGCCGGGCGGTGATTTCCAGTTCACCGAGAACATCGCGCTGGTCCTCGCGACTGGCTACCGCATCCTCGTCCCACTCATCGATCGACAGACTCGCCACTTGATCCGGTTGCTCGACCAGGCGCCAGGCATCGGCGAACGGGGCGAGACTGACCGAGGCGCCAGGTTTCAATTGGACCTTGTTGACCGACAGGCCTTGTGTCGCGAAGTAGTCGCCCTGCAACCCGAATGAGTTGCCGGCCTCGACGATAAATAGGCGAGGGCGGTACACGGCCATGACCTGCATCAGTAAGGTGACCAGGGTCGCCGATTTGCCGGCGCCGGTGGGGCCAAACAACAACAGATGACCATTCATGGCCCGGTCCAGGCGTGACAACGGATCAAAACTCAACGCCGAGCCGCCACGGTTAAACAGGGTGATGCCCGGGTGGCCGGTGCCCGTGCTGCGACCCCAGACCGGAACCAGATTCGCCAGGTGCTGGGCAAACATCAGGCGGGTGTACCAGTTGTGCGTGTCGCGGGCCGGGTTGTAAACCATCGGCAACCACCGCAGGTAGCTATTGCAGGCGGCGACTTCATCGCCTTCCCGTACGGGCTGCAGACCCGCACCTAACAGTGCATTAGCAAGGCTGACCGAACGCTGGTGCAACTGCTGTTCATCACGACCGCGCACGTAGAACGCCAGCGCTCCCCGGTACAGCTTGTGCTGACGACCGATGATCGCGCGGGCCTCTTCAACATCTTGACGGGTCTGGGTCGAGGCCAGATTTTCACCGATGGCTTTGCGCGCCAGGCGGTTTAACTGGTCCTCGAGTACATCCTGTGGTTTGACCACCAGGGTCAGGCTCATCACCGTACCTTCGGGTAACTGGTCGAATAACGCGTTCACTGCGTCGCCCTTACGGGTTTCTCCGGTGAGTTGACCAATCAACGGCGGCCGGCGCAGCTTGTCCACCACCATGACCCGATGGGGCTGATGGTCGAAAAACCAGAGTCCGTGCTCTACATCCGAACGCGGTTCGTTGAAGAACAGCCGTTCGGCAAAGTCATGATCGAAGGGCAGTTCCAGCGACTCGCCATCACCTGACTCCGGATAGGCTGCGAGTTGGTAGAACTCCTCGGGCGCTTCATCGGTGAGCCTGGGGGCTGGATTGAACCAGGGCAGCAGCCAGGCATACAGACCGCGGCCATCGACTCGCGTCGATTGCACCCCGCACGCCTGCAACGAAGCCGCGACCCGTTCGCAAGCCTGATGCAGGGATTGCGCCGGGGTGAGTCCTGTCTCCTCGCCGTCAGACTCAAGCCAGCGATAGACCACCAGACGCACCCGTCGGTTGTTGCCACGCCAGGGCAGGCGCGTGACGGCCTTGTCCTCGAACAGACCTCCCGGCTTGGCGATGGCCTTCAGATGACGGCGGCTGAGTTCCAAATACGTCTCGGTGAAGACCGTGCCTCGCGCGCTGTCCTGAATATAATCGGTGAGCCGGGTCAGGTAGGGGGTGAAGTCGTTGTCGTCCTGGCAGAAAAACTGCGCCACCCAAGGCGCTTGATCCAGCTCGTCAAAGCTATCCTGCAGGGCATCCTCAAGGGCATCGCGGGCCGCCATCAACCAATCGGGTTCGCGCCCTTCAGTGCTGATGGACAGCAACTCGAACACCGCACCCACCGAGCGATTGTCATCGAGCAGAAAACACTGCTTGGTGTCGAGGTACTCGACCCACGGCAGGTGATCGGTGAAGCTGGGGTTGCGCGCATACAGTGCGGCTTCATCGGCCAAGGTGGCGCGCGGGCGCAATGGATTGCGCCAGGCTTTCCACGCGGCAGTGTGGTTGCCCAAATCGCCGGTACGCACTACAAGTCTTCCTGACGTTCGCCCGGCAATGCGTACTGCACCCGTTGGTAGAACGGAAAGACGGTCGAGTAACCCGGGACCGGTGCCTGCTCGGTGCCGCTCAGATGCGGATACACGTACAGCACTAGATCGGGATTGGGCAAGCGAGGGAACAGGTTACGGATCTCGTTCGCCGCTGTGCGAGTGTATGGTTCCTGGAGAGCGGCGGAGAAATTCGCCTGGGCCAGCGGACGGCGTAACTGCTGCCGAGCATCCAGCAGTTGCTGCTGAGTGCCTTGCGAACCGGCACCGTTCCAGATGTCCAGCATGGTTTGCTCGCCATGGGGCAAAAGCGTGTCTTTGTCGGTGGAACACCCCGTCAGGACCCAGCAGAGCGCGCTAATCCAGGTCAGGCAAAGAAGCATGGTCTTTTTCATGGCGAACGCTCCGGCCCTTGGGCTCGTAGTCGATGGTGATCTCATGGTCGAGGTGCAGAGCGACCTGTGCTGCGGGCGGCACGTAAACAGCGGCGAAGGCTTCGCCATACAGTTTGTTGACCCACTCGCGGATGTCGCTGACCCCACCACTGAGAATTGAATTCAGTGCGCTATTGCCACTGCTGCTGGTGACCCCGAACGCACTGCCGCCCGAACTGATCAAGCTGCTGTTGTTTTGCTGGTTCCCGAGCAAGGCACCGACACCCGCGCCGGCCGCAGTGATCAGGCTCTGGCTGCTGAGGTACTGCTGGGCGTTCGAGCGGCGCTCGCCGGCAATGCAAGGAATGCCATACGGATCGGACAGGTAACCGAGTCCACCACGGATCTTGCCGGTGTTTGAGCTCTGGGTGGTGGAGGCATTGCGGCTGGCGACCGCCTTCGGCTGAGGCACCGTGCGGATGGTGCCATCGGTAAACACAAAGGTGATCGACTCGACCTGTCCGCGTACACAAGACAGGGTCCAGTCACCGGAGGCTGTGCCGCTCATCACGGCCCCCGCGACGTCCGGTAGCTCGATACCGTTGGCAGTCAGGTTCTCGGGGCCGACCAGCACCTTGAAGGGGTAGGGATCATTCACCGTGCCGTCCACCGGTACTCGGCCGATCAGCGCGGTCATCGCGACCGAGCCCATCAGTGTGGCGTTTTCGGGAATGGTGTAGACCGGCTTCGCGCCTTCGGTACGATCAGCGGATCGCGTCAGGTCACGCTCACCCTTGCTGACTGCTCGTAGCTGTTTCTGGCTGCGATCAATAGCGTTATCTTTCAAACCCTCCAATGAGTTGAAGGCGGTAGGCAGACTGAGTGCGGAGGAGGTCTTGGTTTTTTCTCGGGTGTCGGTGGGCAGAGTATCCGAGGGTTCAATCCACTGCATCGTGTCACCGGCAGGATGGCCTCCCTCGAACTGAGCGCCATCGCCTGGCTGAAGCCCCAGTCCGACCGGCAGATCCTGACCCTTGCCGGTCAGTCCGGACAACTGATCCTGCAACTTTGTCAGCAGCCCATGGGCCTGACGACTGTCTTGTTCCGCTTTGAGTCGGGCCTCGTTGGCTTGGCGGCGGCCTTCGTCGACCTGCTGGGTCACGCTTCCAAGCGCCGTCTGGATACGCGAATCGACGCTGTTTTCGCGCTCGCGCAGGCGGTTGTTCTCCGTCTGCAGCGACTCGTTGTGTTTCTTCAAACTGAGCATGTCGCTGCGCATGGCCTTCACCTGCCCGACCAGGGTGGCGACCGTGTCGCGTGGGGTATCGCCGGCAATGCCGAGCGCCTGGGCTTGCTGGGTGGATAACTGAATATTGCCCTGATCAACTGGGTGCTCTGGAGAGGGCGTGCTGCCACCCGCTACCCAGGTTTTCAGGATGATCACCACCACGGCCAGCAGCGCAGTCGGTACCAGCCATTTGAGCAATGCATTAGCCTTCATCGCCAGGACCTCGCGCAACGGGCGGGAGCATCATGGCTTGTTCGAGGCCAGCACCGCGGGTGATGAGGTAGGCAATCGTGGTGTCTTCAGCGCTGCCGACACGCCCGAGGAAAGCATGCTGGAAGGCCGCGGCAAACAGCTTGGCCTGAAGCCGACGCGGGTCGAGTTGCAGAGTCTCTGAACCACGATTGCGCAACTTCACCGCCGTCACCCAGTAATTACCGAGTCGCCAGGCGGCGATCGGTCTGCTTGACACGTTTTCGGTCGGCAGCAGGGTTGGCAGTTCGGTGCGCAGCTTGAGCGGGATGCGGCGTACACCGGGCAGGGACTCCACGGTGCGCAGAGACGCGTACAGGCTTTGCGCGGCGTAGCGCGTCAAAGCGACCGGGATCGGTATACGTTCTGGAGCAGGGACGGTGCTAGATTCAGCCTCGGTAGCTTGCACCTGAGCATTCTTGAGGATACGCACGGGCTCCAGCGGTTGATCACCAGGCGTGGCTGCGATATCCAGGAGGATGATCTCGCCGGTCGCGCCCGATTGCAGTTGCAGTCGGGTCGGTGCAATGGCTTCCGATGCGCGCAGATACAGCGTGCCGCCGGTTGATTGCACGCGCAGCTTGCCCGTCAGGGTTGAGGGCACACCGACTCGAACATCCTCATCGACAAAGATCACTCGTTCCTGACCGATCACCAGTGGGACCGTGAGGGGTAGGCGTTCCCAGTGTATCAACTCGACGGCCTGAGCCAGAATCCCGAAGAGTGTCAACGCAACGGCTGTCCCGATAACAAAAATCCGCTTCATGACGGGCCTCCAGGCAAGGCGAGTTTTTGCGGCGTGCCCTGATAACAATCCAGGGCCAGCCCCCACTTATTGCGTTCGGGATCAAGATCAAACCGCACCACGCGCAATGGATAACGCACCACCACCCGCTTCACCGGTTCGGCGGCGTAATACTCATCGGCATTGAGGTCGAGCCTGACCAGCCAGCTGTCGCGATCGAGTTGTTTGACCCTGAGTTCCGGATCTTCGCTGTAACCTCGGCCCAGAATTTCGTAGACGCCACGCACCCGATGGCGCAGTTCGCCGGCGGCCTTGCGGTACTCGTAGTCGCCATCGAGGAAGGCCTTGCAGGCGGGTGTCAGGTAGGGCTGCAAGCCATAGATGGCGCGGCGGTAGTCCTGCTCGCCATCCGAGGGCCAGCGGTTGAGCTGACCAAAGATGTACAGGGCAAAGGCATACACATTCTCTGAGGGAATATCCCACCACTTACGAGTGCTGCCCGAGCGCAGATCGGGGGGGACATGCACGGTCAGATCGGTCGGTGCCGAGCGCCAGCCATACCAGAGACCGGCACAGACCAGGGCGAGGATCGTTACCGCTAGACGCAGGCTGAAGATATGTGCCTGTTGGGCATCCACCTTGTTCCGAAAACGACTCATGGTTGCCACCGGGACAGGGCAGGGCGCAGTCGACGCGAACGGCGAATCGTCCAGGCGCCGGAGTGTAGGATCAAACTTCCGCGCCCCAGGCGCCAACGGCTGGCGAGTATCCATTCGAGTTTGCGGTAAAACCAGGTCTCGGGGCGAGCCCGTTTGGCCCGACGTAAAAGCGTACCACCGGCAAATAACACCAGCGCCATACTTGCGATCATGCTGGTCGGTGCCACGGCAATGGAGGCGGTGGCGATCGCTAGAGGAACGCCCAGCAGTAGGCCAATGATTGCGCCGGCACCGAGGGCCATCCACATCTCATCATTGGTCAACCCGCGCAGTACGGCGGGATCACGATTGAGTCGCTCCGGCAGAAAGACCAAGGTGCCGTCGACAAGGCGTTCGATAGTGTCGTTCATATCGACCTCACAGAATCGCGGCAGCCTTGGTCAGGAACCAGATGATGATCACCACCAACAGGGCACCGATACCGACCACGGCGCCGAGATCCTTCCAGGTCTTGCGCTGGTTCTGTACGTCGGCATAGACGGTCAGCGAATGCCAGGCCACCCCTAAAAAAGCGAGTAGGGCGATCAGCAGACCGAGCAGGATGCCGCCGTCGTAAGCGTAGTTTTTAATCGTTTCGATCAACCCGGAACCCTCACCGCGTGAAGGTGCCTCCATGGTGGGGAGTTCGGCAAAAGCAAGGCTTGGACCGAGCACCAACAACAGACCGATCAGGCGCTGACTGGCGCGATCACGCAGGTTGTTTTTTAGGGGGACAAGGTACTTGAGCATGATGGTGATCTCCGGTGTTAGGGCAGGGTGAAGAACATCAGAACCAGCAAGGTGAGCAGGACGCGCGCGGCGCTGCCGCCAAACGCGCCGAAGCGCACACTGCCTGTTGCCCATCCCCGGTATGCCGTCCACATCACCCAGGCACACCAAAGCAAAGCCAGAACGAGAACCAGAGACAGCCAGAGCGTCGAGCTGCTCTGCTGTGAGAAGCCAGAAGCGTTTTGGAACGCGGCGATCTGGGCATCAGTCATGCTCATGGCGACGGTTCCACGGACGGGGTGCCGAGGCGGTAATCGCCCACCAGCTCACCAGGATCGTGAGGTTGAGCACGGGAGGGCGACAGATAGTTCTGCACTCCTTGGCGAATGCGTTGGATGTCCTGAGACAGGCGGGGATAGTCGAAGCGATAGCGTTCGTTTGGTTCAGAGGTCCTGGCTACCTTAGCTCGCGCCGCAAGGCGCTCAATAGTGTCGAGCTGCTGCTGAACTAGGCTGAGCTGTTCGCGCTCATGAGCAGATGCGGCATAGCCGCCGCTATGGAACGTCATCAATATGAACAGTGAGCAGACTCGGAAAAATGTAGTCGGCATGTGGATAGCCCATTTGGAGATGGGGCCAGCATTCAACTAACGTCCAGGACTCAGCAGTAAGAAACACGAAACACGCTGCGTCATTTTATTTCGATACAGTCTTTGATCGTGTAGCGAGTTCGAACACCGTGTCGAGAGCTACGAAACGCGGAAAAATGACACGATTGGACCGCGAGTACAGCATTGGTTACTCATGAAAAACGATTAGTAGCCGTTAACGTTTGATTCCGCTAACAACATTGTTAGCGGGGCGCAGATAAGCGCGGACGAAATCAGTTAACGAAGAGTGATTGCAGAGAGTGAACATCCAACAAGCAATTCGGCGGTACCGTATTCGACAGGCCGTGGGCTTCTCCTTGATGGTCTTCGGGGCTCTATTTTATTTGGTTTCATCGTTGATTTTTCTGCACCATCAAGCAGAGATTCTCGCGAGCACAAAAATTTTTGGGCATTTGGGAGGGGTTGTGCAAAATTTAGTAGCCGATGTTTACCAGACCACATCACCCTACATCGGTTTTGTATGGGAGCACGCGCCTACCCTCAGCCAGGAAAACCCGCTCAGCTATGGAAATTTGCTGTTTTTCGGTTTGCTGGGTGTGATGATTATTGGAAAGCAAATTTTCCTTTCCGCTAGCCAACTCAAGAGACGTGTTCAGGTTCAACTCGAACGTCTTGAGGAAGCTCAGTGGCGCAACTCGATGCAAAATAGAGCAGCCACCGAAGTCAACGCAAATCAGATCGGGCAGATCAATTTTTATCAGCAGTCTATGCCGCCGTCCCCTAGCGGTGATTGGTGGCAGCGGCCATTGGGTATTGTTGGTTTGTCTATTATTGGCGGTTATGTCGTCGCGATTTTGGCCAAATTCACCGGAATGGTTTAACACGTCAGCGTTACATTTTATTAAATGTATTTTTTAAACGTCGCCGCGGTGATAGCTGTCGTTGCTCCGAGCATCACTGCGCAAGGCAAAAAAATGGCCATGGGATTGAGCGAAAAGGGCAATGACAGGTAAATGATCCAGGGCACGATCAGCAGCGGTAGCACTGCTCGTTTAGCGCGGTGATAGACAAAACTGCTTTCTCGCCCGGCTCCAAACTTGCGCAGGTCGCGGCGCATCAAACCATCAACAAAACCGGTAAGCGTGGCCAACAAAAATAGTGGTGTAGCCAGGACTAGAATCGTCAGGCGCACCACGAAGGTAAAGGTCACATACACTGCGGCCACTACGAAATCCTCAATGCTCACGTAGGGCTGGTTGATCCAGCCCCAGAAGCCGTTGCCCTGGCTCGACATCCGCGCCTGCCGGGCAAAATCCGCAAAGCCAGTCTTAATCAATAGCCATTGATTGAGAGAATCCAGCCATTGAACAATCGTCTGTCCAGGTTGTTGGAGGATGAGAGAAGATTTGAAGTGCTCACTCAGCCAGCCTAGTTCGTTCGCGAACATGGCTTGGCTGTGCCGCCAACCCTGATCGCCCCAGAACAGCAGCAAGCCGGCGAACTCGATGAGTATCGAAAACAGCAATGAGGCGATCAGCAAACCGAAGATGCGTAAAACTAAGCCAATCGCCGAGATGATCAATCCCGGACGCTGGATCGGTTGTGGCTGCGTGTGTCGGACGGAACTCGCCATCGTTCACTCCATTGCGCTTTGCAGTGTTGGTGTCGTCGCGACGCCTTTTGGATCGTTTTCTGCTGAATCGAAACCTGTGGCGGGTCCGGGCTACCCCACCTGATCCAGATCGAAGTTGGTGGTTGGGCCGCCACCGCTGGCGCTCCACCATTGTCCCGCCTGCTCATTGTAGGCGGCCCGCATCCGCTGAGTGAGCTCCTGCAGGTCCTTGGGCATGGCATCGTCGTTGGAGGGTCTTGGCAAAGGCATGCGAACCTTCCAGAGCTGCCCACCGGCCTGGAAGGAAAACATTTGTCCCTTGGGCAAACTGACGATGTGAGCAGGCTCGATCAACGGCACACTGGTGCTGCTGACACGGTCCTGTGAGGACGAGGTGAAGTCCGTGTTGGCCTCCGGATCGGAGGTGTCAGTCGCACCCGACACCAGGGTCTTGGTCAGCACGTTAACCTTGGGTAACTGCTGGGTGAGCAGTTCAGCGGTGGCGGTTTCGCGCACCCGCAGCATCTGCAGGGTGTTGAAGTTGCCAATCACCTGGCCAGCTTTGGCGCGGTTGCCGATACGTGCTTCGATATCGCTGAGGGTCTGGGTGTAGGCGGTTACCTGGATACCGGCGCCGCCACCCTTGTTGATCAGCGGGATGAATTCATCACCCATCAACTCGTTGAACTCATCGGCGTGGAGGTTGATCGGCAACTTGTCACTGTTGTTACCCGATTGGGGCAGGCCATGGTCGATGCCGTGTTTGTAGATGTGTCCGGCGACCGAGACCAAGTCGGCGAACATGGAGTTGCCCACCGCGGCGGCCACCTCGGCGTCGGTCAGTGCATCCAGACCGACGTAGACGATGCCGCGTTTTCGGATGATCTGCATCCAGTCGAAGATTGGCCGCGGGTCATCTAAATCGGTGTAGTTTGGAGCCAGTAACTGGGCGGTCTTGCCGGTGGTGAGTTTTTCCAGCAGAGGTAGCAGCGAGGCGACAATCTTGTCGAAATAGGTACGGTCGTAACGCACCGCCGAACGCAGTCCGTCCAGTACCGGATCAAATACCCGCTTCACCGCCAGGTACTGCTCGATGGCCACAACACGCTTTTCGCGCCCGATCATATGCCGGGGGATGTTCTTCTCGGTGAGCTTGCCTTCAAGCTGAACGATCACCTCCCACGCCTTCGGGTCGGTCTTGGCGAAAAACTGCTGGGCGTACTCGATGAACAGTGCGTCGATGTTGACCACATGCCGTTGGATTTGCAGGTAGTCCGGACGCCGGCCCAACTCGATCAATGCGCGGGCAACGATGTTGACGAAGCGCCACGCGAACTCACGGAAGGCCGCAGAGTTACCTTCGCCGCTAAGCTGTCCGGCGATGCGTGACGCCACTTCCGAGATACGACCGAAACGTCCGACGGCATTGTAGCGGGCCGAGATTTCTGGCCAGCCCAGATGGAAGACATAAAACTCCTTCTCCCTCCCGGCGCGTATAGCTTCGACGTACATGCGTTTGAGCAGGTCGGCATCACCCTTCGGATCGAAGACGATCACCACCTCATGCTCGACGCGGTGAATGTCCTGGGTGATGTACACCTCGGCGAGCCGCGTCTTGCCGACGCGGGTAGTGCCCAGCACCAGTGTGTGTCCGACCCGTTCGCCCAGCGGCAGACTGACTTCCGTTTCGTCGGGCTCAACCCCGTGCAGAAGTGACGAGCCACCGACTGGGGGCAAAGGGCGCAACGGATTGAAGGCACTGTCCCAAGCCGTGACTAGGGCCAATATCGAGAGCGGAAACGGTGCATATTCCAGGCGTCGTTCGAGTTCTCGGGCTAGGCGATAGCTGGTCGGTTGGTCGACATATTGGGCGACTGCCGGATCCTGGGCCTCGACCAAGCGCTGGGTGTGCAGGCGGGTCCAGCGAAAGCCGCGCCCCATAAACAAACGCTTACGGCTGACCGGAATCTGCCGACTGGTCAGTTCGTAGCGGGGCAGTCGGCGGATATTGCGCCGATAGCGCAGCACATCCCAGGCTTGTCGCAGGCGGATAAGGCCGAACAGGGTATAGGCCAGCGCCGCAGCCCGCCCAATCTCGGGTGAGAGGGCCACAGCCCAGGGCGAGTACACGCACAACACCGCGGCGGTGATGCAGATCGCTACGGTGTACAGCTCCACTGCTGGCCGGAGCTTGGACTCCATCGCATGCTCGGCCATGACCTGGACTCACTGTTCCAGTGAGGTGGCAGTGATCAAGACGGGGTAATGCTCGATCTGCAGGCGAGTGGCGATGTCGTTACCGTTGACCGGCAGGATGGTGATGCCGGGAGCCGCTGCTCGAATTCGGTCCAACGCTTCGGTGTCGGCCACTTCGACGGCGAGGCCGGCCGCACCCATTTCCTGCAGTTCAGTCGCGCGTTGACGCAACCAAGCCAGCGACTGGGGATCCTCACCCACCAGGAAAAATGGCCGTAAGCCTGGCATGTTCAGGGCGCGAGACGTGATTTGGCCGGGGCTCAAGCGAGAACTGCGGACGGGTAGTATCCAAGCTTCATCGGCAAACGTGGACAGGTCCGCATGCATGGCCCGATCAGGCTGGATCTTGTTGTTTATTAGCGGCCTGGCAACCTGAAAATGGGGTCGACTGAAGTCGCTAGGCTGATCCCCGGCTACGGTCAGCTCCGGCTGGGCGAAAGGTGCCAATAGCAGGATGAAGTAGCAGGTAAGGGGCATTCGCTTCATGGTGGTGTGTCCTGTTTGAAGGCAATCAGCAGTCGTTCGAGTTGCCGGGAAAAACCTGCGCGGTAACGTGCGGCCGGCGCTCCTCCTGCCGGGCGGTGATAGCGTCCGGCAGCTGACACCCAATCACCGGTGGCGGCGTGATGCTCCTGCAACAGCGCGGCGGTCACGGCCAGATTTCGGTAGGGATCAAGGGCTTCGCAGGGGGTGGAATAACGTTGTCCGTGGTAACCCAGGTTTATTTGGCCGAGTCCGGCATCGACCCGCTTGGCGTCATGTCGGGCGAGGGCCTGAAGCAAAGCGTGACAGGCGGCGTGGCGAGTGGCGAAGCGGTAGGGTGTTCCAGCGATGTTCAGTGTCCAGGGCCAGGGCAACAGTCGACCACGGACGTGGATACCACTCTCCTGCAGGGCGATCGCGAATAGCACCGTAGAAGGAATGTCGGCGTCATGCGCCGCCAATTGGTAGGCCGGAGGCGGAAGTTCGTCAGCCTGGACGGCGAGCACCATCAGCAGGATCGCAATACCACTCAGTCGAGGCGTTGCCATTGTCCATTCACCTCTTGAAATGTGGCAGGCAATGGCCCCGGGGCTCCCAGGCTGAACCAGCGACCACGGTCATGGTTCAGGGTGATCTGCTGGCGTTGGACCTTGGCCGGATCGACGTCTGCTTGCCGAGCCCAGTTACGGACGCGTTCATCCTCGCCTTGGCTGCCCACCAGGTAGATATCGAACGCCATGTCACTGCTTTGCAGACGCTGCGCTTCGGCGGTGCACGCTGGGCAGTGGTCCTCCACAAACAAGGCTTGACGCGGCATGACCGCTGAGCTGGCAGGGGACGGGGATGCCATGCGCTGGATCGGCAGCAGCCCGGGAAACAGCTTGGCCCAGGCCGCGGTGTAAGCATTTTGGTAGGCCAACTCGCGCTCGGCGCGTTTGGCTTCCAGCGCTACCTGTAATTCGGCATAGCGCTGGCGCTCTTGCTCGGTCTGGGCCTCGACCCCGAGTGCGGTCAACGGATCGAGGTTCGGGCTCCAGAAACCGCGCGGGCCGGCTTGGATCTGTTCGAAGCGCGTCCACTCCTGCTCCGTCAGACCCCAGCTCGCCGCCTGTACAGAGTCAGAGCGTCCCAGCGGAGCGGATTGTGTGTCCTGGAACCGTGACTGTGTCGTGACGGGGTTACCCATCGCAGCACCTGTGGTCAGTAGCGAAACCAGGCAGGCGACGGGGAGTAGTGACGCTTTGTTCATGATCGCTTCTCAAGGGACTTGCACGGTCTGGTCTGGCTGAGTGGCCACCGCGAAGACGGCTGAGTTCGGTTCCAGTACTTTTAGGTGCCAAGCCCCCAGTTGCTCACCGCTATGCAGCAGCCGGACATCCGTGAGAGAGCGACTGTCATGAGGTGCGACCGCCAGAAAATGCTCACCACCACGGGACTCGACACTCAACACCGAGAACGGTGGCGACAGTCGGGCAGGTTTGGGGCGAGCGGTCTTTTTCGGTTTGGTTGCGGAAGGCGTCGACGGTGGGGGGGAAGGCTGAGCCTTGAGGTCCAGGAGCTGCTGCTCGACGTGCTCAAGGCGTGCGCGCAGCGCTGTCAGGTCTGCCAAGGTGGCGCGGGCTGCGAGGCCATCGCGCAGTTCCTGTATCTCTTGCGCCCACTGATCCAACATCGGATCGAGGGTATTGGCCTGTTGCTCGCCGGTATCGACCATCTGTTTCAGGTCTTTCAGCGCGTACTGCAGCTTCTCCTGGGTGTCCTTGAGGGCGCTTGAATCACGTTGCAGGGTATCCAGGGTTTGTCGGTATTGCGTGTTCGTGCTCTGTAGTTCCGCCACGCGCTGATACTGGTTATACAATCCACCACTCAGCCCGGAGGCCGCCAGGCAAAGCAATCCAATAATGAGGGTTTGAAACGTCGAGGCTTTCATGGATGTGCCTCCGCCTGATGGGATGAGCTTGGTGTGGCCCGCACGACGCCAGCCTCCGTTTTCTGCTGTTCGAAGCAGACCGAACGGCTGACTTCATCGGTCGTGAGTTGCCAGGCGGGCCCAGCTAGCACTTGTAGCGCGTTGCGCAAAGAGAGCGGGCCGAGCCGGAAATGAGCCGCGGGCAGGGGCCGAGTAAAGAGCACCCTCACCGACGCAGTAGCGGGGCAGAGCGAATAGCCCGAGCGTCGCAATACGTACTGCAACGCATCCTGCACCGAAGGACTCAGGCTGGACGGGATGCTCACGTCAATGATTTGGGCAAGAAGATTGCGTTGTTCCGTGGTGGGCTCGGTGCTGACCAGCGTGTAGCGGCCATAGCGAAGTTCCGCCGGATGGCTTTCTTCGGCTGTACCCCTCGAGTGCGGGGCCTGATTGGAGCCGCTGCCGATTTCTGGATGGGGCGGCAATGGGGTGGGAATTTGCGCGGTGCAGGCGCTCAACAAACCCAGTAGGCAGACAGGGGTGAAAAAACGCTCCATGGAAAAAACCTCATGTCAGACTCAGTGCAGAACCTGACATGAGGTGAAGGAGCGATTCAGTGAGAAAGTTGATTCAAAGCGGGTCGTGTTAAAGCAGAACGCGTTGTTACTCATCAAAAATGGCGAGTCCATCCAAGACGGTGGCGTTGGGGTCGAAGATCAACAATCGCACATCCGCCAATGCCGCCAGGTATAACACCGTGACTAGGGCTTCCGGTGTGCCGGCGTCAAATTGCTTTTGTCTCAAGCTTGAATAACGTTTGTCCTCAATGTTCAGCAAGTTCTCGTCCGTCCATGGTGTGCCGATCAACTTGCAACCGATGCCGCAGCAATCCGGCAACGCGAAAAGTTCGAACAAAAGACCGATTTGCCTCGGAGCGGAGTGACTTACCCACCCTTCCAGATAGAACATCGCTTCTTCAGGAAGGTGTGCGGTACTGATCTCCCAGGCTCGACTGTAGTGTCCCGTTTCGAAGCGCAAGCGATGGACCATGGCTTGGGCTTCTTCCAGGGAGTACAGATCGCCGACGTGATGCTGCTCGTTGAACATCTCGCCCATCACGGCGTAGATCACTTGGCGCACCAGTCCGGTGGACTGGCAGCGTTCATCCAACTCTTCAGGAATGGATTGACCTTCGCTGATCAAGGCGAAATCGTCATTTAACAGGCAGGGGAACAGTTGCAGTTCATCGTCGGGCAGATGGGCCTGTGAGTCGTGCACGGGTCGAAAGCAGGGGGGCAGTCGTTTTCGTAGGTGATCAGTAGCAGCCGTTCGATATGCAGGTTGTCGTAACCGCGAGCAAATGGATTTGAGGCCACCAGTAGGGCTGGGGCCTGGTGTGTGAGGTTCATGAGGGCTCTCCAGAATGAAAAGGCGCCCGAAGACGCCTGTGAGGGTTAAAGCCAGCCATGTTCGGCAAGGGAGAGAGGACGACCTTCACCCACGATGAAGTGATCCAGTACACGCACTTCGATCAAGGCCAAGGCCTCCTTCAGCCGTGCAGTCAAGACGCGATCTGCCTGGCTGGGTTCCGTACACCCTGAGGGGTGGTTGTGAACAAAAATGGCGGCCGCAGCGTTATGCGCCAATGAGCGTTTAACGACCTGTCTGGGGTAAACGCTGGCGCCATCAATGCTGCCGTGAAAGAGGACTTCGAATGCCAGCACCCGGTGCCTGGCATCGAGAAAGATCACACCGAAGACTTCATGCTCTTGTTGCGCAAGGTGCAGTTTTAGGTATGAGGCCACAGTGTCAGGCGACGTCAGGATAGGGCCGCGGGCGAACAGCCGACGATCCAGAATATGCAGCGCTTCGTCGATCAGCTGGTTTTCTTGGATAATGCGAACAGCCTCGAAATCCGAGGTCTCAATCAATGTGAGTTGGGTGTTCATGGCGGTACCTCCGAAGGGAACAATCAGGGGTACACGCCCGAGGGGAGTGGTATCCCCGAGGTGGATGTGGAGTCGCGGGCGTTAACAGGTGGTGTGCTATTTACAGCCGAGTAAACCGGTGGCGTTGACCGTGTAGGTGTGCACCACAGCTGTCGCAGGGCAACGAGGAAAAGGCTTTTATTCCCCAGCCGGCGTCGGGATCGAAGTCGGCGCTGAAGGGCATCAGCCGAACTAACCCATGTTGCATCGCGGCGATGCGTTTCTCGATTTCATTCGTCGTATAGTAGAGCGATAGCGTGCTGTAGTCCTCGTAAGCCGCAGCGAACAGGCAGTCGTCGCAAAGCCAGAAGGATTCCATGGGGGTTCCCCCGTGTGTATAGAAGAAAAGGCGCTCGACGGAGCGCCTTGATGAGAAACATCGTGGACTGTTCAGGCGGACTGAACAGTACGGGTGGCATCACGGCGGGCCGTGAGGGGAGTGGGTGGAGATTCAGGTTTGACCCGAGCCTCTGTTGGGTTTTCGGTCTCCTCAGCTTCGGCATCAGCCGATGGTGGGGATTGCTCACTGTTTGGCGCTTGCTCAGCAGGTGCTGTTGCTTCCTGCCTGGCGGGCGCTTTGTATGCGAACGTGCCGTTGACCTTGATCCAGTCAATAAACAGCAAACGACCTTTCAGGCTGGCGCCCGGTTGGCCTTGTTTATCGCCTTTCTCGTAGAGAAACGGATCGATCCACAGGTCGCCGATACGGAACGACAGCAAGACCTTTTTCTCGGCTTTGACGGCGTCCATATAGAGACGAATCAAGCGTTCAGCTTCGCCCCCAGCGACTTTGCAGTCGAAGCGGGTGTACTCCACCGCATCGGTGGCACCGTGCAGGGCTGCGATATCGCAGGCCATGAATGGCTGACCGCGACGGACTTGTACTTCACGGACACGGTTGAGGTAGCCGATACCGACGGTGTGGAGGTTGAAGTAAGTGGTCGCTTCTTGGGATTGGTTGGCATGGGCCATGGTGGTTCTCCTGTTTCTAGGGAAAACGGCGGCGCACAATCCCTGACGGGGAAGTGAGCCCCCGTCAGGGTGGGTAAGGTGAGCAATGAACGACTCGCCACCGGCAAGCCGATGACGATCAGAACGATGCGTCTGGGGGAATAGCGGTGCAGCAGAGAAACGTCCGCGGTGGTGATCCGCTGGCAGGGGGTAGTGGGCATTCATCACCGCTGAAGCGGTAACCGCGCGAGCTTCCGAACGCTGATCGCACTTGGGTAAACCACCACGAACGTGGCGTAGCCTTGTAGGTTCAAGCTACCTGGGCTGGGCTGTCAACGACAGCGAACCACGCCCTTTGTATAAGCTTGTCACAGGGGAGCGTCAAGACGCTGCAACCCGATTTTTTATGCCTGGAATATAGTGGTAGTCACTGGACTGAAGAAAGTGAAGAGCTGGCCTGGCGGGGTGCCAGGCGAGGAAGAGAAAAGCCACCTTTGGCGGTCCTACGCAGTCGACAAGCTTCTCGCAAAACCTGGTTTAACTGCGCCATGATTCGCCAACCGACCCTTGTCGTGGCCTGGGTCGGAACCTGTTGGCACGCATCCGCGCACAAAGGGTGCCCAGTGTTTCCCCGGTGGGCTCCGGGACTGAATACGATCGCCGAGGCGGATGACCGCTGTTGCCTTGTAGAGGCAACAGTGGTCATCCGCCACGACGATCAGGTCGAGCACAAAACGGGAACGAAATCCCGCAGAGGAGAAGGCTCCGAACTCTAAGAGTCTGACCGAGCTGCCCGGAGCGAATCGGTCTTGGGTCGCGGTTGGCGATGATCCTTAGGCACTACAGCAGAGAGGGTGGGACGACGTCAAGGCAGAGTGCGCCGCCTCAAAGACCCCGGTATCGGATGCGAGTGAATGAACTCACTTGTTGGCAAGATGAGCGACTAATTGTTCGACGGTTGACAAGATAAAGGCACGGTCGCTTTCTTTCAGACCGTTCAGCAGACTCGCGATCATCTGGCCCTGGTCATTGGGGCGATTGCTCGACGCCGTCAGCAGTTCATCCATCCGACAGTCGAAGATATCCGCCAGTTGCATCAGCTTGACCACGGAAAGCTCCACCACACCTCGCTCTAAACGCGATACAGCTTCGCTGCCGATCCCCAAGCGTTCAGCCACCTCTTCCTGAGTCAGATTACGCTCGCTGCGGTGCTTCGCGATCATGCGCCCGATTTGGGCTTGGGTTGGATGTTTATGTGCCAAGTGATGAGTTCTCCAGTTCAACCCGAATGGTTGAGCAAAGACCCGTTGACATGAACATCCTTATCGGTTGAGTATCGACTTATAGGGTTGTTATATTGGCTGAAATCGCTGTGTAAGGCGACGTGGCTTCTATTCCTCCAGGAATCAGAGTCCGAGGTGGTCAGTGAGAATGAGCGGTCTGAAAGGGCCAAACTGAGGAACGGTTGAGCATGGAAGAGAAGAGCGAGAACGTCATGGATCAGATCTGGGATCGAACACTGGAGCTGTTCATCAAGATCCATGATTGCCCGGAGAACCCCGAACACTTCGACAGCCTTGTTCATTGGCTCAACGAAAATCCTGATCACCTGAAAGCGTTCAACGAACTGGGGCAGATATGGATTTCGACAGGCATCGCCCTGGCCCGTGAAATCGGACAACCCTTAATCGACTTAGAGAGGGATCAGTCACCGTTGATGATGCACTGACCACTACATTGACCCCAATGCTTATGTTGACCTCCAATGGCGCGTTATGGGCGAGGCGTATCTTTTTTGATCGGGGCAGTGCCCTTGCAGTCTGGGTAGCGGGAGCATGACCAGAACGGCCCTGATTTCCCCTTTCGCTTGATCATTGATGCATTGCACATGGGGCAGGTCGGCCCGGCTTTGATCGGTATCGACAAGGTGAGCGATCCATAGTGTTCGACCAATTGCGTAATCCAGTTTGCCTGCTTGGCGACGAATGCATCCAGGGTCAGACGTCCCGCTTCGATTTCGTCCAGCGCCTGCTCCCAGATCGCGGTCATACCCGGATCTGCAACCGCTATTGGTACCACTTCGATCAGGGTATGGGCAGCCGCCGAGGCCATTAAGGCGCGTTTTTTCTTCAGCAAATAACCGCGATCAATCAATCCCTTGATGATGCTGGCACGCGTGGCTTCGGTACCGATACCGGTGGTGTCCCGAAGTTTCTGTTTCAGGCGTGGATCGTTGACCAGCTTGGCCACATTTTTCATCGCCTTGATCAGATCGCCCTCAGTGAGAGGTTTGGGGGCGGCGGTGCGCATGGACTTGAGTTCGACGTCGTCCACTGCGCACTGCGTACCCTGTTGCAAGACGGGTAAGACTTGGGACTTGTAATTGGGCTCATCCTCCTCGGTGTTTTCGTAGAGCAAGCCTTTCCAGCCCGGAACCAGGATCTGTTTGCCAACAGCGGTCAATCGCTCTGCGCCACACTCCAGTTCGACCTGGGTCCGATCAAACTCATGGTGCGGGAGAAATTGCGCGAGGTAGTGGCTACGGATCAGTTCGTAGACTTGGCGCTCTAGTTCAGACATCCGCGCAAGGTTGGCCGACTCAGTGGTGGGGATGATGCCGTGGTGCGCAGTGACCTTGGCATCGTTCCACGCCCGTGACCGCAATGATCGATCGAGGCTTGCGAGTGCGTGCCGCAGTACGGGATCCGTTTTGAGCAGAGCATCGAATACCGCGGGTACCTCGTCGAACATACTTGCTGGCAAATAGCGGCAATCGCTGCGCGGGTAGGTGGTGGCTTTGTGGGTTTCATACAGGGCTTGGGCGATGTTTAGGGTTTCCTGAACGCCGAGTCCCAGCTTGCGCGAGCAGATCTCCTGGAGGGTGCTCAGGTCGAAGGGAAGGGGCGGCGCTTCGCGGAAATGCTCAGTCTGCAATGAGAGAACTGTGGCGGCGCAACCGTCAATAATTGTTTGGACTGCCTGACGGGCAAGCGTCTGATGCAGGCAACGACCGGCTTCATCTTGTCCTAAGCTGGGTGGTAACCACGACGCGATAAATGGTTGCCCCATGGAGGACAGGTGCACCTCCACTTCCCAGTAGGGCACCGAGACGAAGCTGGCAATCGCACGATCCCGATCGACCACCAGACGTAAAGTGGGTGTCTGGACGCGCCCAACCGACAGTACACCGTCGTAGCCCGCCTGCCGACCAAGAAGGGTAAACAAACGACTCAGGTTCATGCCGATCAGCCAGTCGGCGCGGCTACGGGCGAGGGCGGAGTGGTAGAGCGGGAAGGTCTCCTGACCAGACTTCAGCGCGGACAGTGCCCTGCGAATTGACGTCTCGTTGAGTGCGGACAGCCAGAGGCGCTGAACAGGGCCCCGATACTTGCAGAGCTCCAGCAATTCGCGGGCAATCATTTCACCTTCGCGATCGGCGTCGGTGGCGATGACGACGGTAGTCGCTTCACTGAGCAGGCGCTTGATGATTTTGAACTGTGCCGCAGTCTTGGGTTTGACCTCGACCTGCCACTGCGCGGGAGTGATCGGTAGATGATCCAGCGACCAACTCTTGAATTGTTCACCATAAGCTTCAGGCGGTGCTGTCTCCAGCAGGTGGCCGAAACACCAGGTGACGATAGTCTCGGGTCCGATCAGGCAGCCATTGCTGCGCCGGCTGGCTCCGAGAACCTTGGCGATGTCACGACCTTGGGAAGGTTTCTCGCAGAGGAAGAGACGCATAGAACTGCTCCGGATTGAGTTCGGAGCAGCGTTGTTGAAAACAGCGGTGGCGAGATATGAGAAACCTGAATGGCAGGTTCCTCATATTAGTCGGCGAGGGCAGCCTTGAAGATCCGAGACTGCTCCTCCATTTTAGCATGGACGACAGTGTGGGTCTTCACGAGCAGCGAGTAATAATAGGCCAGCAACTTCGCGCAAAGGCGCAATTTTTATGTCTGAAGTCTGTCAGCCCGTAGGTGGCTATCCTCTGCGCTTTTTGGGTTTCGACGCAGGTGAACTGGCCTGCTCTGTATTTTGCCCGGCGGGTGAGGCAGATGACGACGGTTCACTGGAGCGGTCCCGCATGACCATGCTGAGCACGCGATGAGGCAGGATACCGACGCGGCGGGCCTCGATCTTGAAGGTGACCCGTGCGTTGTCTTCGCTGTCCTCCCACTCATCGCGCACGGAGCGGCCTTCAACCAGCACGCGCATGCCTTTCTGGTACAGCGTGCTCCAGTGTTCAGCCTCGCGGTGCCAGAGCTCAACCGGCGCCCAATAACCGCCTCGATCTTCATAGCCGCCCTCGCGTGGCACGGGGTTGTCGAAGTAGACATTCAGCCGCAGCAAGCGCCGTGGCTCGTCATTGCCTGATGGAAATTCTTGGAACTCTGGCGCACTGCCGATATTGCCTTCGCCGACGAAAAAAGTACTCATCGTGATACCTCCACTGCGGTTGTGAACTGGCGCAGCAGCCGTTCGGCGCTGTCTATTTTGATCGCACAGGTCGAGGCCTGGCGGTAGAGCGAATGGACCACACTCATCTGTAGGTTCAGTGCAATGCGATCGCATTCGAAACGGTGCAATCCCTCGCGTACGACCTGCGGCAGGGCTTTGTTGCAGACCTGGTGTTCCCAGACCGCAACCCCCATGCGGGCGAAGTCACGGGTGCGCCAACGCAAAAAGGAGCTGCCCGCACTGGTGCTCTGCAGCACTAATCGAATTTCCAGCAGTGAGTAAGGGGGCTGTCCGGTCTGCTGCACCACTGCCTCCATCAGGTGACATAACTGCGCCTCTATTTCCCTCGCCACCTGCGCCAGGTGCTCCAACTCCCCCTTACCCTTAAAGGGCTTTAAAAGGCCTTTTAGGGAGGCGGCGTGTTCGAGCTGTCGATAGGCATCCGGTGTCAATGCTTCGAAGGGCATTGGTTGAGCCGGGATCATGGGATTCATCCTTCGTCCTCCGACTCATCCACTGTCGCAGATGGGGTTTCTGCTTCCTCTGCCAGCGCGTCATTGTCATTCACTGGCACAGCACCACGACGAATGATCGGTGGCGCGAACTGGGAGCGGCGATGCCCCTCAAGAATGTCCATCGGGGGCAAACCCAACTTCTCGATGGCCGCCAGGGCACGGGCGTTGTTCGCCGCCATGTCATCACGCGTGACGCCGGCATGCCGATAGCGCTGTGCCTGACCGAACAGACTACGCAGCAGATGGGCACCGTCGTCGATCCAGGCTTCCATGTCGACGCGGCCAATCAGGGCTGTGTGATGGGCCAATAGGGTACGACGTACCAGGGTGTCGTAGTCGGTCAGCAAGTAGACCGCCAGAAAACCCAGCTGGCTGCCGATGTACAACGGCAAGGTGACGGGGTGGATGTTGAGGTTGTCGCCCATGTCGATCTGTGTCGGTAGGTCCTGCCTGATCCGATCCAGCTGTTGGGTCAGTTCCAGCATCCCAGCCTTGGCCTGCATCAGTTTTTCTTCGAGTTGCACCATGGCCCAGTCGGCATAGGGATCGTCCTGGGCCGCGGTTTGTTTGATCAGGTTGGTGATACTGATGTAGCCGGCCATGCCCATGATCGAGTGGACGCCTTCACGTGCGTTTCGACCTTGCCAGATACGGGCGGCGTGGTGAGTGTGCAGGGTCAGGGTGATGCTGCTGCGCAATGAACCCAGATTGAGTTGATAGTGGTCGGCCACAATGTTGTCCTCGCGTTGGCTTGGACGGAAACGTTGCAACAGATGAGGGTCAAGGGCAGCCAAAAAGCTGAATGCGGTCTGTTCGGTTTGATCGGGTTATTTTCGGAGACGTTCGTGAGTGACGTCGGTGGCATCATTTCCAGGGATGGCGATGGCTGTAACGGCCGGACTGCGCAGATTCGATCCTTTGCGAACTCCCATTAGACCTCAGTAGATTTGATGCCACTGGCATCAAATCTACTGAGGTCCAGGGCGTTTTCCGCGCAGTTGCCGCAGCTCATTCAGACACGCTTGGGCGAGGGCGGAGGCGGGTTGACCCTGCTTTCGGGGTGGGCGTAATGGTGCATTGGGGGGCGGTTCGGTAACGGGTGAGGGCGCTATCTGACCTGCCCAAGGCCGAAAATCGCCGTTCAGTGCGCGCTGGATCAGACCCATCAGATACGCCGCTGGCTTGCGGATACCTCCAGCCGTACAGCGTGCCCCCGCTTCATTGAGCACCGCCTGACGATCCGCGGGTTTGAGCTTGTTCAGCGCCACGGCAACGGCCTGACGCTCGCTTGGACTCATGTGCAGCGAATCGGGCCAGTGCAGGTTATCCACCGCCGGGGTCGCGCGCGGTACAGTACAAGTACTTTCTTTTAATACGGTACAGGCGGCGTTCGGATTCCGAACAGCGCCGGAAACATTGGTGTTCAGGCTCGGTTCGGAATCCGAACGAGGTACCACACGATTCCGAACAAGGTGATCTTCCCCCAGTTCGGAATCGCGCATGCTGGCGTCGATTGCCTGATCCAATCCTTGCTGCATCCAGTGTTCGCCCCAACTATCGAGCCGTGTGGGTAGCTGACCTAAATCGATACGAGTGTCCTGGCGAACTTCTTCCAGAACATGCTGAGCGACAATGCGTACAGCCTTGGTCGCATGACCGAGGGCATGTCCGACCAGCTCGAGGTACTCCTGATCCAGTTCCATGGCTTCGGCGGGGGTTAACGGCTCATCGTGCAGGACGTACAGAGAACCTTGCAGGCGTCCGCTGAGCTGATCGCGCCCGCGACTCACCAAGCTGAGCCAGCGCGTCAGCCTGAGCATCGTCAAGACGCGAGCGATGGTTTCACGTGAGGTTGACGCGCTGTAGGGCACGCTAGAGAGGTAAGGCTGCAAATCCTCATAGCGCGGTGTGATCACGCCCTGGCCTTGGAGCATGAGTCGAAATACCTGCCAGGCATTACGTTCCAATGGTGTCAGCCGATGATCCAACAGCAGGCGACGCGGCACGACTTCATGTGATTGGCCACTGAACAGAAAGCCAGTCTGCAGAGCCTGGTTGGATGGTTGTTCAGTGGTAGCGCGTGCGGGCCTGCGGTCACTCAGCTGCTGGGTGCATTGCTGCAGGACACGCTGCCAGCGACTGGAAAGTGCGGTGTTCATGTTCCGTTGCTGTATTGGTTGATCTGCTGCCAAACGATAGTCAAGCTGATTTGTTGCTCTTCCGCCAGCATCATCATGGCGTCGAGCTGATCCCCGGTACCGTCTTGAGCGCGTAGCTGGCACCAACGCTGCCAAAGCGCATGTTCCTGCGCTTCGCTCAAATGCTGAGGGCGGCCCTTACGGGTTTCTATCTTGAGTAGTCTTCGGCGCAGGGCGGTTTCCGAATGCGCCAAGCCGAAGCATTGGTACATGATAGTGCTGCTGGCGCCTAGCTTGAGCGCGCGATTGATCAAGCGCTCGTTCTGCTCGTCGCGTTCGGCTTGCTCGATCAACCGATGCAGCAACGACGAGTCGATCTTGACCTCGACCCATGACACTGTGGCATGGGCCAGGCGCGACAGCGTGGTGGGCGGTAAGGATTGCAACAGATAGATGTCGTCCTCACCCAGTCCGAGTGCTTTGCAGCGTTGCAGATTACCCAGGCGCAGCTCATGCAGCACCTGAGTCAGCATGGCTTGGTTGAGCACATTGAAAGACAAGCTCATAGCAACTTCTCCGGTGACTCCGCTTCAGGGGGAAGCGTTAAGTCGATTAGACGTCGGGCCAGGCGTATCAGGCGAAACAGCTTAATCAACAGACTGTCAGGCAGTCGCTCCAGCCCCACGTCCGTGACTGGTCGATCTGGCAGATAGAGTTGATAGACCCCTAACAACAGTTGCCCGAATAGTGCGGAAGGTATTTGCTTGCGATCTTCCCAGTTCACCTCGTCTTGAGCGCGTAGCAGGGCCAGGAGCATTAGGTGAACGCCGGTCGAGCGAGGTGCTGAAAGATCGAGTCGCTCAATGTCCAACGCGAAGCCCAAGCCATGCTTTTGATCTATGATGCACTCGGCATCTCCGGCATAGGCCGCCATTTCCCGAGCCAGTCCTGCAATGCTTAAACGCAGTTGTTCGGGCGTATCCAGCGTTGGTGCGATGGTCCAGAGGTCGTCGATTGTGCAAGTTTCGAATGAAGACTCCGCTTCGGTAATGATCTCGCGATCGATTTGCTCACGAATCTGTTGAACGCGTGATAGGTGACTGACCGCAGGTAAAGTATTTGTTTCGGGTTCGTTGAGCCGTTCCTTTGAAATTGGCTCTATCTTGCTCTTGGCATCAGTTGATTCGGGTTTTGTATCGGAGTAGGGCAACTCTGCCGCAGTTTCATGCACGCTTGGCCGATGGCTGCTTTCTGAGGGCGTGGTGGGGACAGCCCAAGGCGTAGAGACGCCCCGTTGGGTATCGCTCAGCTCCAGGGCCAGCATACGGTAGGACTGTCCGAGAAAGTGGCTCATGCGTTCGAGCAATTCGTCCTGGATCTGCTCAAGATCAAAAGATTCAGGATCGCTATCGAAGTAGCCCATTGTCTCCAGCCAGAACTCTGCAAACGCGACTGTGGCGGTTGGATAGCGGTTCCAGGTTCGCTCAGCCTGACTACGTAGACCGATCAGACGTTCTATCTGAGGCTTACCCAAGCCGGCATACAGAGTTTGTGGAATGGCAGGTAATAAGTGTTCGAGGGTATCCAGCATCCGGCTGATATGCGACTGCGAAACCGGATAGCCTCCAGCGGCAAGACGTCGAGCCAGCTCCCGTTGTGAGAGCTCTGGGCCATCCGACTCAAGCATGGTTTTGAGTTTGGCTACTGCCAGGGCCCTTTCGATGAACGTGAGTTGGCCGTGCAGGTCGCTTTCCGCCAGATGGCCGAGTAGGGTGTTGGTTTCATTGCTCCAAGGTCGGAACAGGCAGTGAATCCGAAAGAAACGCTCGTCGCGAGTTTCCTGCCACAGCTCGCCGAGAATTGCTAAGCGCGTATTACCGCCGTTGCGGATGATGAAAGAGGTTTCACCCGGGCGACGGGTAATCGGTGGCGGTTGATCCAGCCCGCGTTCACGGATCGATGCCTTGATATCGTCATAAAGCGGGTTACGAATGAAGCGTGGGTTGTGTTCGTAGGGACGTAACTGTTCCAGAGTGACCAGCATGGGAGTGTCTATGACGGGATCGGACAGGCGTTCCAGTTCTGGACCTCGAGTGAAGTGGTCCTGGTGCAGCTTGTCGGTGATTTCCTCCTGACTGAGCTTCTTCATCTCAACCGCCTCGGTTAACGTCGGCTATGTAAATGGTCACCGACCTCGAATTTCACGATTTCGGCAGTCCCTGAACCTTCGAAATGTTCGGAGAGTTCTGCGAGGAACCACACCATTGCCGAGCGCCCACCTTGCAAACGAAAAACCACGGTGCAGTATTCCTCGCAAGCCGCGTCGCGTGGTCGAATGGAAGGCTGAACAACGATAGGAAACTGATCCAACATTAGAAAACTCCTTACCAAGCTCTATTTGCTTCAAGGTCGATCAAACAAAAAAATCGGTGAAATGCTGATTGGGTGATTTTTTATCGAGGCTCCGCACACCTCATTACCGAAGAGATCGCTTCACGCCATTCAGGGAATAATTCGATGGCCAGCGCCTGCATGACTTCTAGCGCAGATTGCGAGCGTCGGCGTTTACTCGACGGGCGAGCGTCTATTCGGTGGACCGGTAAGCCGAGGGAGGCGGCATTGAGATACGCCACCCTGTCCGGGATTACAGTGTCTAGCACCGAGATATTGGTAGCCTCTGCGAAAGTCGCCCGCAGGCTCCGGATGATCATCTGGGTGTCCAGTCGATTGACGTTCACTTGGTTTAGTAAGAGCCGTAACGGCGGCGGGTCTATACCTAGATGGCGAAACGGTTCGAGCTCACTCAGTAGCGTCAAGGTGCCCCGGCGCATTTCGCGGGCAGCGAGCATTTCCGGCGTGATGGGAGAGAGGGCGAGATCGGAGGCCAGGATTGCCATTTCCACCAGTACACTGCGTACTCCCTGAGTATCGATCAAAAGCAGGTCATAATTGAGACACAACTCGTTGAGCAAATTGTGCAGGCGCAGTCGTCCGTCAGGGGCATGCAGCAACAAGGTGCTCAGTCGACCTTGATCGTCGTTGGAGAAAATCAGGTCGAGACCGACGACTGCAGTCCTAGAAATTATTCGTTCAGGTATTGTTAGATTGAGTGCAATGAGCTCGTACGCACCTGCCTGAGCTTTCTGGCTCAATGAATAATAACTGGAGAGGGTGGGTTGGCTATCCAGATCCAAGAGCAGAACACGCAGGCCAGCGTCGGCCAACAGACCACCAAGATTGGCCGCTACTGTAGTTTTGCCTACCCCACCCTTGGTGGAAACCACAGAGACCACGTGCATCACCTCACTCCTGTCGCGAAAGGCGTTCTGCAATCCAGTGCTCGATTTCCAGTGAGTCCCAGCCAACTGCGCGCAGTCCAATACGCTTCGCCCGCGGAAACTTGCCTTCCTTCATTAGGTTGTAAATGTGCGCACGTTTGAAGCCGGTTTTTTGTTCAACCTCGTCACGTCGCATGATGTGGCGTTGGGGTTGAGGTGCTTCAACTGAGGTGACAGGTTGGTTGGACATGTTAGTCACTCCTGGCGCCAATTGGCGCGTGGTGGGAAGTGACATGGATTGAATCGCACAAGGCGGGATGAGTCATTGCATTGCAATCAAGCCCATTGCAACGCAATTGACTGGATCAGTTGTTTTTCTTGAGGCTACGATTGGCCACGGCAAACTTTTCATCCAGCGTGCGCTTGCTGAGGCCGGGGACATCTTTGTGGCGGGCGACAATGGCGTCAACGATGGCTGCTTGATTCGTGAATACCGAAAGAGGTTTTCCGGCAGGCGAACGGTCCAAGAGAAGGCTGACCAATGCCCCAATGATGTTGTGATAGGTCAGTTCGCTGCGCTCGCTGAGTTGACCATTCGTTTTGGCCAAGGCTTTGAGATCATCTCTTTCAAGTCCAATCGACTGGAGCTCTCCCAAGATTTCTTGAATGCGATGCTGTTGCGCTTTGAACGCTCTCGATAACTCATCTCGATCTGCTTTCAAGGAGAGAAAAGTTCCTAGACTGACCTTTGAAGGCGCATCTTCACCAGACTCGAATAAGAAACTGGGCTTGTGGTCGGGGTAATGAATCTCCATCCAACGGCGTAAGTCCGAATGGCGTATGGTCAGTTGATAGGGCTCTACATAGCTTCCCAAAGGAACAGAAATGCCGAGACAGCCATACGGCAGCTCACCATTGCGTATGGCGTCTAAAATCCTTTCGAAAGCCATGTGAAGATTGGGCCATTGGGGAAATAGGACTGCAAGCTTCTCGGGCTGAGACCAATCCGCCTGAACTATTTGGGATTCGTAGCGAGTGAGATTGCACCAGCGCAATGCTGCGTCTACAGGGCGATAGAAGCTTTTGCTATGTGGATTGAAAACATAAACGCTCATCTGCGGCGGACTTCCATTCCTAATGGGTAGGCCTCACACCGACTATCAAAAAATCAAAACTAGCTATTCACGCTAGCCTTTTCCTCGGTTGACCAACTCGGTGAGGTCACTCCATTTCCAGTTAAACGATTTTTTACGCGTAAAATTTCTCGGAAATAGTAGTTCTCGCTCAGTGCTCATTATTTCCGTCTTCTGAAACCCATCTCCAGCGACTGTGTGGTTTAGTGCAATGGCCCCAATCCGACAGGATGGGGCCATACATTGCTCATCAGATAGGGAAGGCACGCTCCCCCAGTTGTAAAGTCACCCACTTAAGCTCGGTCATGTCGTGAATTGAATAACGACCATTTTCCTTACCGTGACCGCTATCCTTGAAACCTCCGAAAGGCGCATTGGGGTCGTCGTCAAAAGAATTATCATTGATATGTACCGAACCCGCGTCGATACGAAGTGCGAAATCGAATGCCTTCTGAAGATCGTTTGTCACGATGCCTGAAGAAAGGCCGTAGGAAGTATCGTTTGCCAGCTCAATGGCGTGCTCGAAGTCTTTGGCCTTGTAGATGGAAACCAACGGTCCGAAGCTCTCTTCATCATAGACAGCCATCGACGGCGTGACGTCGGTCAATACGGCGGGTTGGAACAGGTTTCCCAGATATTCACCACCCGTCAGCAGAGTTGCACCTTTGGCAATGGCGTCGTCGATCTGACCACGGATAAATTCGCACTGGTTGGCGCTTATCAGTGGACCCACTATCGTGGTGGGGTCGGTAGGATCACCGCACCGAATGGAGCGGACTTTCTCAACGAACGCAGTGCAAAACGCCTCATAAATGCCGTCTTCGACAATGATCCGGGAGTTGGCCATGCACACCTGGCCCTGGTTGAAGAAAATTCCGAATGCAGCGGCGCTGACGGCATAGTCCAGCTTCGCATCATTGAGGATGACGATGGGACTCTTGCCGCCAAGTTCCAGGACAATTCGCTTCTGGAACCTCCCTGCCAGCTCGGACAGGTACCGACCGACTTTCGCCGACCCCGTGAAGGTCACCATTTTCACGCGTTTGTCTGAGAAGAACTTATCCCCTAACGCTTCATTGGTAGTGGGCAGCACGCTGAACACGCCTGGAGGGACGCCGGCTTCTTCCAGAATCTCAGCGAAGAGCAAACCAATCAGCGGGGTTTGCGGGGCAGGCTTCATTAGGAACGCGTTCCCGGCGGCCAGGGCTGGTGCAAGCTTTTTCCCGTTCAAGAGCAGCGGTGCGTTAAAAGGACCAACGCCCGCAATGACACCCAGCGGCTGCCTTATGGACATCGAGATACGACCCGCACCATCGGCAGGCATGGTTTCGCCACGGATATCCCGCGCCTGTCCTGCCGCTATACGAAATGTGCTGACCATGTAGTCGCATTCGAACATGGCTTTGCCGAACACATTGCCACCTTCCTCGATGAGGATCTTCGCAATGTCGCCTCGACGACGTTCGATGATGTCCGCAGCACGGCAGAGAATGGCTTCGCGCTCCTTGGCGAGGGTTTTCCCCCAGGCCTTTTGCGCCTCGAAGGCTGACGCGATAGCGCTATCGATGTCTGCTGCCGTTGCAAGCTTCACACGTGCAATAGCTTTTTGGGTGTAGGGGTTAATCACGACCTGTTCCGGCTGGTCTTCGCTCTGCCAGGATTTACCATTGATATAAGGGTGGTAGATTTTTAGGTCTTTTAGGGCTAAGTCGGTCATTGCAGCACACCTATGGGTCATGTTTGCGCAGTAAATTATTGTTGAAGTAACGAACTGGATATGGGCTGCGCGTCCCTGTCCTTAGGACTCTCCAGCGGCGCATTACAAGGCTTCGCTATTCTTCCAATTATTCATCAGCGTATTCGAAGGCAGTGCCTCATCCAGAAGCTTCTGCGCAGTGATCACGCCTGCGACAGGCAAGCCTTTCGGGTCAAGAAGACCGACCTGGACCAGCAGACTCGCTTGATCCCAGTAAATATGCTCGTGATAGAGCTTGTCGCCCCTGAATCGGACGACCCCCAGCATGGGGATTTCGACATACTTTCCGGTAGGCGCCACGTTCGGGAGCATCCAATCGATCTCCGTCGTGTGGGTAAAACACATGATGAATTCATCGACGATCTGGAGCGCACCGACCGTCCGGGAAAGGGGGATCAGTTTCATGTCCGGCGGGTTTCCGTGGACAAAGTGGTGCTGATAAAAACGACTCAGTTGCTTGCTGCCAACCCCACCAGTCATCGTCGGAATGTGGTTGACGTAGGGTTCCGAGACCATGGTTGCCATCGTTGCAGGAACGTCCCGAGTATCGAACTCATGCTTTACATGCTCGTCCCACAAATCAGAAAGGTTGAAGTTTGGACCAATCTCCCGCTTCAACGCGGCGATGGTTCTTTCGTGGGCCATAAGGGCAGCGGGTTTGTCGAAGTGGTCACTACCTACACGTGCAAAAGCATGGTCGACATTCGGATAGACATAGATCTCCGAGCCTTTACTGCCTTTTAATGCTGAGCTGATTTTGGCGCGGGCTCGGGCGTCGCAGTAAGCATCGTTTTCGGCAAAATGAAGAACCAGCCGCCCCTGGATGTTATCCACTTCGTCGAGATAGTTTTCGATACCCATGCCATAGAAACCGACGGAGCAAGCAGCCTTGGTGCGTGTGGCCGTGAGATACGCCAGTTTGCCGCCCATGCAGAAACCGACGAAACCCAAGTCATCACCTTCGACCTGGTCCAGGGTCTTGAGCTTGGCAAAGCATGCAGAAATATCATCAACAGCCAGATCCAAATCCAGGCGCTGGAAGAAATCGATCGCTTTTGCAAAATCCTGTTCCGTGTAACCGAGGTCGACGTCCCGCTCCATTCTCCAGAACAGGTCGGGCACCAGTACCACATATCCCTCTTCAGCATAGAGGTCTGCAACGGCCCGCATATTTGCGTTGACGCCAAAAATTTCCTGACCAAGAACCAGTCCCGGGCCTTTTCCGCTCGCGGGAACAGCAAGATAGCCGCGAAACGTTTGTGCTTTGTCCAGGGTCTGGATACCGATGAATTCGCCCATTTTTATGTTCCTCTCGATCAAACTATTGAGAATCGGAATGACGCTGGAACCACACACGAGGTGATATACCTCTGTCTGGACCCAGGATGGAAAAACCTCCATCTACAGGTATATCCACACCGGTCATCCAAGAGGCGCCGGGTGTGCAGAGAAAAGCGACCACATTCCCGACTTCCTCACCGCGTCCGATACGCCCTAGAGGGTGGAAGTCAGCGCCGACGCGGTCAGCGAGCGCAATATCGTTATTGGTCAGGTTGGCTACGGTTGGGGACCAGGTCCACGCCGGTGAGACGCTCAGCACGCGCGTGCCCCTGGGTGCCAAGCTCACGGCGAAATTCTTGGTCAATTGAAGCATCGCGGCTTTAGACGCAGGGTAGAGTGCGCGGCCTGCTGCACCGAATTTCCCACCCGTGCTGGTGATGTTCACTATCGTGCTGCCAGGCTTTAGAAGCGGAGATACTTTTTGCACGAAGATGGCGGCAGAGATGACGTTGACGTTCAGGCTTTTGTGCCAATCTTCCCTTGAAGACTGGATGCCCAAATCAGTGTAGATACATGCGTTATTGACCAGAATATCAATTTTCCCGAATTGATTGATTGTATTGTCAATGCACTTATCAATATCTTGATCGTTTTCCACGTCGCACTCTGTATAGGAAGCCCATGGACCCAGCTCGTCGCATAATGTTCTTCCGGCACTGGCGTTGCGACCAACCAGCATGACTTCCGCCCCTTGGGCTATCATGACTTTAGCAATATCCAGACCAAGTCCCTGGGTGCTTCCCGTGATGATTGCGACTTTTCCTGTCAGGCTCATGATTGCACCTTGAACAATTGGTCAACGCTGGAAATTTCAGCGATTAAGCTCATGCTATTAATCGACGCTTGATGCGCCGCCGGTTCTGCGGCAGAGCAGGCATCTGCAGGGACGACTACGTGATAACCGCAGTCCACGGCGTGCCTTACGGTACTTTCCACTACCGAATGAGTTGCCACGCCGGCAATGATCAGCGTCCTCGCGTTAAGCATGTTTAGAAGTGCTTCCCCATGCGTCCCGTAAAACGCATTGATCCGCTTGTGGGTAATGATGAATTCCCTGCCGTTTTCATGGGGGCTCAACGCGTCGAGGAATTCGGCGCCCCACGTGCCGTCAATCACGGCACCTATCTTCTTTACGTTCTTCAAGATGGGCGCGTTGGCAATCAAGTCGGAGTAATCACCTCGATACGCGACACGCGCATGGAGGATGGGCCAGCCGTTTAATCGCGCGCCACGAAGTAATGCCGTCGCAGAGGCAATCAGATTCGCGCGAACGGCCCCATCTTCGTCCATGCCTACCTTGATACGTCCTTCCGGATGCAGGACATCATTCTGATAGTGGAGCGCGATAACCACGGGCCGCTCCATCAGACAAATACCTCCAGGTTGGCAAACACATCATTGCAATTGACCAGGTCAACACGCTTGAGCTTGATCTTCCAACCTTCCACTTTATTGCCGGCAAGTTTGTAGGTGTAACGCCCGGCGAGCTGACGTTGATCCAAGCGCCATTCCGTGGCTTGGAACACCGCGCTGACCACAAGGTAATCATCCTCGTCCAGACCTTCGATGCACACATTCCCAACCAGGTGCGCTGTTTGAGTTTGTGGTTGCTGTGACCAGTTACGCGCATTCTCCACGCGACGAATACGCGTCTCGCGCAGCATGCGGTTTTCCCAGAACAGGGAAATATGATCGAAAGGATTTACCTGGTTATGCTTTTGCGGCACCCAATACATGCCATCGTCGGTAAAGAGTTTGTCCCACTCCCAGAACTTCCATGTATCCAGCAGACGAGCTTCCTTAAACAGAAACTGCTCGACCGAGCGAAGGGTGGCTTCTTCGGCAAGTGCAGGCTTGAGGTCGGATGTATTTACGTTGAAAGCGCGGTCAAGCAACATTATTGCTCTCCTTGGCGATAATTGTTCCGGTCATGAACTTTTTCCAGGCTGCAAACTGATTACGCATGGGCAGTTCGCTGGTGCCATTGGTAGAGACTGCACCGTCTTCAAGAAGGGTGTCGGTGCCGACATAACGGTGCATGCTGATCCAGTTGCCGCCTCGGGTCATGTTGCCCTCCTGGCAGCGTGCATACACTTCAACGTCGTCCGGCATGACATTGGAAGAGGGGGAGTTGATGACGTTGGCGTAAGTTAGTGCCCGATCGAACACTACATCTGGGGCACCTTTACAGCGGAACGTCTGGATCTCCACCATGGTTTTATCGACAGCAACCGGGCGGATAACCCGAAATTGCATGAAGACGGTATGAGGCGATCCGCTGCCGTAAATCACGGTGTTATGGCGGTTCATGCCCATGATTTCACGGGCGCGGTCCGCTCCGTAGGCTTCGCTCAAACATTCAAAGTGCGCGCGGGAAACTTCGTCCTTCTCGGCGGCATCCGGATCGAAGATCGCCTCCATGTAGCCATGGCCATTATGGTAGGCGCGCAGTTCCAGCTTTTCCCAGAAGTCATAGGGCTCGCCATTGCCATCCATGATCAGCAGTTCGAACGGCATCTCGCCGATGGCTTCAGCCTGTTCCCGAGCTGCATCGACTGATGACTCGTGGGTGACACGTGCGTGCATGGTGTCGTGGAGGTTTTCGTAGAAAACTTTCCAATTGGAACGTTGTTGGACGCGGAAAATACCGCCCGCTACTTCAAGCTCACCCACCGGAGATCTGTCGCACATGTTGTCGATGGAGCTGACGACGCCGCCAAGGAACGTCTTCAGGTCTTCGCCGTAGGACGCCTGGCTGGCGAATACGAAGCCGCGGTAGCTATCGACCCTGGCCACACTGGCCATGGAGAAATCCGGATGTTTCGGGTCATAGCATGTGCCCTCGAAGCCGCTCTTCAGCGGCGCCGACAGGTGAGTGCCGTCCAACTTGAATGTCCAGGCGTGGTAGGGGCAGCGGAAGAATTTGCCGACATTGCCGTCACCGTCCGCCACCAACTTTGCGCCTTTGTGAGGGCAGCGGTTGTAGTGGACGTTTACTTTGCCGTCAGGCGCACGAACCATCACCACATCCTGGTCGCCGATCCGGGTTGTGTGGTAATCGCCAGGGTTCTTTACTTGACTCTCATGGCCCACATAAATCCAGGCATGCCCATAAATTCGCTCCATTTCGAGTTGAAAGAGAACAGGGTCGGTGTACACGCTTTTATGAACGCTGTCGGGCCGGATCAAATCGGCAATTTGTTCATTGCTGGGAATCATTGTTCGCTCCTTTACTTATTAGAGGTCAAGTACCAACTTGGCAGTCTTGGCACGAGAAACACAGGTGCAGAAGGCGCCGCCGGAGCGCTCGCGATCAGACAGGCAGATATCACGGTGATCGGGTTCACCCTCAATGACTTGAGTTACGCATACTCCGCAATCACCACGTCGGCAGTCGAACATCGGGTCCAGGCCTGCCTCGATCATCACGTCCAAGAGGGTCTGGCCTGTGTTCACTGCAAGCGTTACTCCACTGGCGCGAAGTTCTACTTCAAACGCTTGGTCGCCATCTTCTTCAAGGGCACCGGCGAACAGTTCGTAATGGATGTGATCTTCCTGCCAGCCAAGTTCCCGAGCGATTTGTATGACCGAGGTGATCATCTCTACGGGGCCACATATATACAGATGAGTGCCTTCGGATGGTGTCGCCAATACAGTGGATGCGGCAAAACGTTTGCTGGCGTCTCCGCCGCTTATCCAGCATTGGCTGTTGCCCAAACACTGGACTTCATCCAGGTACGCCATGTGGGTGGCATCGCGGCCAGCGTAATGCAGGGTGAAAGCCTTTTTGGACGCTTGCAGTGCGCGGCCCATGCTCAGCATCGGTGTAATACCGATTCCACCGGCTATCAACAGTATGTGTTTCGCCTCGTCGACCAGTGGAAAATGATTGCGAGGTGTTTCTACCTCAATGACTTGACCTTCAGTAAGTGTATGTACCCACTTCGAACCTCCCGTGCTTTTGTCATCGAGTTGCACGGCTATTTCATAGTGGTCGCCTGCCGACACATTCACGATTGAATAGGCACGCTTTTGCTTTCTATCACCTGGGATGTGCAGCTCAAGGTGGGCGCCTGGGGTAAATTCAGGCAGCCGCCTACCGTCATGAGCAACTAATACCAAGCGTCGAATGCGGGGAGTAAGCGCCTCAATGCTTTCTATTTTTACTGATAAAGTGGACATAAATAACCTGCGTACATAACTAGCAGTCAATAAAATCAGCTGGGCTTGCGGTGCCGCTAATCATTAAAACAATGCAAATCAGGGAAGTCTTCCCCGCGTTATCGGCAGTGTTTGAATGAACCTAGGTATTGCTTTCCGTAAACTTTTCAAAATACATTCTGACGAAAGTAAGTTTTTTTTCCATGTGCCAGGTTTTTACAGACTCTACCATTGGGGGAGGGCCGCACATATACAGGTCAAAGGGGCTGTCTGAATCCTCAAAGGGGGCGAGGTGTTCAGGAATAAACCCCTTTTTACCCTGCCAATCGTCAGCGGCATTGCTGAGGACCGGTGTGAAATCGAAGGCTTGAATCGTTGATTTATACGCCTCGATACGCGGAATCTCGCACAGGTCCTGTTCTGTCCTGACGCCATAGAAAAGATGGACAGGGAACCCGGCCCCACCTTGCTCTGCCAACTGGTCGAGCATGCCGAGGAAGGCGGACAGTCCGGTTCCGCCTGCGACCATCAACACCGGACGGTCGATATGTCTTAGGTAGAAGGCTCCCAATGGCGCCTCCATCTTGATGATGTCGCCTACTTTGCAACGATCGCGCACGTAGTCGGTCATGACCCCGCTGGGTAGAAGCCGAACCAGAAATTCAAGTGTTCTACTTCCGGGTGCACAGGCAAACGAATAGGAGCGACTGTGACCGGTGCCCGGCACTTGCAGGCGCGCATATTGGCCGGGTAGATAATTGAGTGGAGCAGCACCGGAGGCCAACTCTACCTTCAATATTGCGGTGCTATCAGACACTTGAATGACGTCAGTGACAGTCGTTATCAATTCCGAGGTTCCAGTACTTCCACACAGTGTCGAGTCGAAGTCGAAATAGAAGGATGCGTCGGATAACACCCTTGTTTGGCACGATAGAATCTTGCGATCCGCTAAGTCCTGTTTGGAAAGGGCCTCTTCGTCTACGTAATCCTGAGTGTAACTTCCGGATTCACAACGGCCTTGGCAGGTCGCGCAAACCCCTTCGCGGCAGTCCAGAGGGATTTTGATCCCACTTTTGAGCGCAGCGTCCAGCAAAATTTCGTTAGGCTGGACGGGGCAAAACAGTGTTTTACCGTCGGCGAAGTTCAACGCAACCTTGTACATGATTTAACCTTTCTCGGACTTAAATATGGTAGAAATCCAGCACTGAATTGATCTTGTCATTCAGCAGCACGCTGTGCTTTTTGGAGATCAACCAGCTATCGCCATGCGGTCGAAGCGTGTAGGTAGCACGCCCGAAGAATTGCTCAGACAAGGACTGGCGGTAATACAAAGTCTGCCAATTAACGCGCACTTCAAGATCGCCACCCTCCAACGGGTTAATCCGCACGTTATTTATTTGATGCAATGTCCTTGGCAGCGGTGTCGCAGAGGCCGCTTTGCCTGTACGAATTCGAAATACCCGGTCTTCCAGGCCCCCGCGATTGGGATAATAAATCAGCGACATCTCGCGCTTGGGGTCGGTGGTGTAGATGTGCTCGGAATCCCATTGGGGAAGGTGGAACACGCTATCTTCGCTAAATAGCGCGAGGTAGCCGTCCCAATCCTGGTCATCGCAAAGCTCTGCTTTCTTGTAAAGGAATTGTTCTATTTGATACTGAAGTTCGACGTTCATTGCCTTATACCTCCTTCAACTTCAGCGCTTGGGCATCGGCTGCTTTGCGCGCCAGACCATTGAGCAGGAACTTCTGCCAGTTGCCGTGTTGATTCACGTATAGGCCTTCATGTGTAAATTCGGCCCCGATCATGGCGGGAGAAATGCCAATGGTGTCCGTGTTTTTCGTCGGTCCTGTTGTCCACTTGTCGCGACCACGGGAGATGTCGCTCCAGCGCTCCAGGCGCGCCTGGAATCCACGCTGCGCTTCACGAAACTCGACGAGGTCGTCGGGAGTTCCCATGCCGGACACATTGAAGAAGTCTTCGAATTGGCGGATGCGGTTTTCGCGGTCGGCATCGGACTCGCCTTTCACTCCAAGACAAAAACTGTTGATTTCAGTCTTGTTCCACGCAATCGGTCGGATGATCCGCAGTTGTGAGCTGATCTGATCAAGGAAGAACATGCTCGGATAGACGTTCAGATTGCGTAGGCGATGCATCATCCACTCGGCTTTGTCCTGGCCGTATTCCTTCACCAGTCGCGGCATAATGGTTGCGTACCCTGGGCGAACCTCCGGGTTCGGCATGTCGCTGAACAAGACACTGTGGCCGTTGTTGAAGGCGAACCAGCCATCGTCGGTTTCGGCATCCCCTGCGCCTAGCTTGCTGTAGTCGAGGAATTCGCCGGCGTTATGCCCCTTGGAGGCGTTAACTTGCTGACGGTGTTGCACGGTCGACACATAGTTATAGTGGACAGTGCTGACGTGATAGCCATCAAGACCATTCTCGTTTTGCAGCTTCCAATTACCATCGTAGGTATAGGCGGATTTGCCCGGCAGCACTTCCAGTTCGCCAGTGGGCGATTGGGCGACCATCATATCGAAGAATACTTTGGCATCGCCCAAGTAATCTTCAAGCGAATCAGTGCCATTCACGTCAAGGCTGACGAAGACGAAACCCTTATAACTTTCGATACGGGCTTTCTGCAATCCACGAGTGGCTTTATCGAAGTCTTCCCCATATTCAGCAGGTGCCTTGACTTTTACAAGTCGCCCATCGCTCTTATAACACCAAGCATGGAAAGGGCAGGTAAAAGTCGACTGATTACCTTTGCCGACGCGAGTCAAAGTAGTGCCACGGTGTTGGCACGCATTAATCAAAGCGTTTAACTTGCCCTCGCCATCACGCGTAATAATAAGTGGCTGACGGCCTGCTTGCATTGTAAGGAAGTCGTGTTTGTTTAGGATCTCGCTTTCGTGGCAGGCATAGATCCAGTTTTTTTCGAAAATCAATTCCATTTCCAGATCGAAAAGTTCTGGCTCCGTGAACATATCACGGGCAATGCGATAGATGCCTTCCTCGCTTCGAAAATCCAAGCAGCTCTCGATATATTCTTTCCATTGGTTAATATCACGCATACGGCTCATGGGTAGATCCTCAATCGTGCGGTTATGCAGGGTTCCTATTAGAGGTGGCGGGCGCCGATTGGTCTATCCAATTTATTGATGACTTAAAGCCACTTAATGAGATTAGAAACATCCGAAATGAGAGCAGCAATTTGACGATTGCCGTAATTGATAGTGATAATCATTGTTGTTTGTGGGGGGGGTGTTACTTGTCTTGAGTAGAATGGTGTCGACCCGTTATTCAGGGCAATTTTCTCCGGTAGGATGCAGGGCAAATTCGTTTGTTTTGATCATGAATGGTGCTCGCAATAATGCTTCAGGTGGAAATTACGGGCTATATAGGCGAAGTTGTCCGATTATTCCGCTGATACTATCCAAATTGGTTGGCTTTAATGAGGGGGTGGCTCGGTGGCATACGTCTTCGAAACCGCTATCCTGAGCCAGTTTTTCGGGCTGCATTTGGATCGTTTCCGGATGACGCCAGGTGATCAAGAGCTGTCGGAGCCGCTGTAGCGTCACACTGAGCTACGAGGCATCTGTTACCTAGTCTGGGCAGTCGGGAATGATGGTAACGACGTAGGTCTAGTCGCTAAAAAAATGAGCACTGTTTTGGTGCTATCGAATAATTTATTGATCTGAATCGGCCCAGGAACTGATTTTTTTGAGTGGGGTTATCCGTAAATTTTCATATTGATATCCCGATATTTTTTTTCCTAAGGTTGAGCGGTTCGTCGGCACAACACTTGCTTGGATAGCGCTGAGTCACGCCGATTAGAGCGTGAAAAAATAGCCGTGAGTGCCTTATCATGCAAACGAATAGTCACGTCGTTGGTAATATTCGTGTTGATCAATTTGATTTTTCCGGCGCGCAAGCATGGATGGAGCGAATTTGCGGGCCGCATTCGCTCCGGGCAACCAAACCTCAGGATATCCGGTTTCGTCATAGTGCTAAGGTTTTTAACAGTTTTTCCACTGCGCTAGGTTTTATGGAGTATGGCGCTGACGTCACTGTAAGAATTGAAGAATCTGATTGTTTAAATAGTTACAGCCTCAGTCTCCCGTTGATGGGAGAGCAAAAGCTAATGAAAAATGGTAAGTTGTTTAACTCTTATACAGGTAGCGGTTTAATTGTTTCTCCGCACGAAACACAAGAGTTGTGGATGGCTGGTAACTGTAGAAAACTCTCTATTGTAATTCCTCGGATGTCTATGCGGCAGACACTTGAGGAAATGCTTCATCGTACCCTAGACGTTCCTCTTCGATTTGAACCTGTTATTGATGCAATTAACGGTGCTACAGCTTCGTGGTGGCGCTTAGTGCGAAACTTCGCAGAAGAGTTTGAGCGCGGCGGTGGTGTGTTTGAGCATGCTATATTTTCTCGAGATATTGAGGCTGCTCTGATCAAAGGTTTAATTTTGTCTCAGCGCAATAACTATAGCGACCTTATAAATGAGCACCTTCAGTGTCAGCTCCCTTATTATCTTATAAAGGCGCGAGATTATATTCACAATAATGCTCGTGAAAATATTTGTCTGGAGGATATAGAGCGAGCTTCGGGCGTATCAAGGTTCAAGGTTTTTGATGGTTTCAAAAAGTACTTCGGTATGCCGCCTATGGCGTATCTAAAAAAATACAGGCTTACTGCCGTTCGTAGAGAGATTTTAGAGGGTGGTCCGGTTAAAAGTTTGTCACTACTTGCCACTGACTGGGGCTTCAATCACTTGGGAAGATTCGCGATTGAGTATCGTAAACTATTCAATGAAACACCGAGTTCGACATTGCATCGCGGTGAAATGAATAGGGAAAGGTTTCTCTGATATGGGACGGCTTTTCTATGCAAGAGATCTTTGGGGGCTGGTGTCAGTGTCCGAAGCTTGCATTTCGCTATTAGCGACGTCGGATAAGAGCTCGATGTGGTGACTGAGTGACCTTTGGCTAGAAGTCACGAGAGTTCTAGTGCTATAGCCAAAGGGGTTGAGTTTGTAGAAGGGCTTTAGAGTATAGTTTCAGTCATACAGATCCATTTCTAACTGTGGCAGGTAGCGACTTAGCGAGC
Source organism: Pseudomonas sp. GW821-FHT05H12 (assembly GCF_059419385.1). Classification (NCBI taxonomy): domain Bacteria; kingdom Pseudomonadati; phylum Pseudomonadota; class Gammaproteobacteria; order Pseudomonadales; family Pseudomonadaceae; genus Pseudomonas; species Pseudomonas sp. GW821-FHT05H12. Next base: position 176,579 of record NZ_JBWKRS010000009.1, read on the forward strand.
TACCGCGCTTAACTGTGGGGGGGATTTCTCTAAAGCTATTGCCGGTTTAAGCATGAATTTACAAGTCGAAATCAAAATAGCGCTGACATATCTCTATAGTGCGGTGTTGAGTTGTCAAAATCGGCCGATTTTTTGGATGAGAATGAAGTATAAATAGGATAGACGTCATAGGGGTTTTGACGTCTAATAAATTTGCATTAGTTAGATCTGTGGGTTTTATGTGGTGCTGGGATTTGTATCTCTTGCGTGCTAACTGCTGTCGAAAAGCATATAACTCTAGTTGATGGGTTGTTTGTCCGACTGCCTGGGAATTAAACCAATAAAGTAATGGCGAGACTTAAATGACTGACAACGATAATGACTTATTAAAGGCTACTTACAACCGTCGCCAAACCCTAAAAGGGATTGCCGCAGGCGCCACCACAGTGCTTGCCGCTTCTGTGCTGAATTCTGCGATGGCAAGTTCGATAAAGCCTGCGCCCGATGTTCCGGAAAAAACTTCGGCTGACGGGGGCTACGACACGATTATTATCGGCGGCGGTATGGCGGGGGCTACAGCAGCAAGAGAGTTGGGAACTCGAGGCAAGAAATGCTTAGTATTAGAAGCGCGCAACCGAACAGGTGGCCGCACTTTCACTACAGAGGTCTTTGGCGAGCGTGCAGACGTTGGTGGTCAATGGATCCACTGGATCCAGCCGCATGTTTGGGCGGAAATGCAACGTTATGGTTTGCAGCTGCTTGAAACGCCAGGTGCAAGTCCAACTGCTTACGGTGTTGTGGTAAATGGTAAGCTCGAACCCTTTGATCCTGCTAAGGCCTTTGAGCTGTTAAACCTAGGCATGCAAGTGTTTAGTAAGGATGTGATTGATCTGTTTCCTCGTCCCTATGACCCAAATTTCAATCCGGACTCCTTAAAGACCGATAATATTTCTATTGCTCAGCGAATGAAACAGATCAATGTTTCTGATGAAACCCGAGCAATTCTCGAATCTTATTTCACTACTGCTGTGAACGGCCCTATCGAGCAGGCTGGGTACTTGGATCAGATTCATTGGTATGCGCGCGCAGGCAACGATATGGATCGTCTGTTACGGGCGTGTACTCAATATAAAATTAGTACCGGTACGTCTTCGCTTATTGAATTGTTGTTTCGTGACAGTCGTGCTGAAGTAAAATTGAATACGCCAGTGCAAAAGGTGGAGCAGTCTTCGCGCGGAGTAAAAGTAACTGCGGAAAACGGCAAAACCTATTTCGCTAAGTCTTGCATCGTCGCGTTGCCTATGAACTGCTGGAACGATATTGAGTGGTTGCCTGCTCTATCTCCAGGAAAAGTAGCTGCAAGTAAAGAACGGCACGTGGGTTCTGGTTTTGAATTGAAGGTTAAGGTTAAGGGCAACAAAGGTAGCTATCAAGGTATGGCATCCTCCGGATATCCTATCAACTTGGTATATACCGATTATATTTCTGACCATCATACCAAGTTTGTAGCTATGGGATATTCAGTGCCCGGCTTCGATGTAAACGACGACGATAATGTTCGTGAAGCATTTACTCGTTTGTTACCGGGAGCCGAAATCATGGAAAGTTTCGCCTACGACTGGAATTCCGACCCGTATTCGAAGGGGACCTGGTGCGATTACAAGCCGGGGATGTGGAGCAAGTATGGCGAGGATATGCGCAAAGACGAGGGCCGCGTGGTTTTTGCTGGCTCCGACATAGCCAATGGATGGCGGGGGTTTATCGACGGTGCGATTGAAACAGGATTGCGGGCGTCAAGAATTGTATTGAAGCAGTTGGGGTGAGGGGCTTCAGATGAAAAAAACAACACTGGTTCTGACTTTTATGTTGGTTTCGAATTTGGCAGAAGCGGATACTGCTAACTGTTCGCCAGAGACCGCAGAAAAAGCGTGGGGGAAGTGTGCAGCTTGTCATTCTCTTGCAGAGGGTAATAACTCGATGCTGGGCCCGAACCTACATGGCGTTATTGGCCGAAAAGCGGGCTCGCTCGAGGGGTTTATTTATTCGCCAGCGATGAAGGCCTCGGATGTAGTGTTTACGATCGAGAAGCTTGATGCGTTCTTGGCCGCTCCCCAAGATGTAGTGCCTCAAACGCGTATGCCTTTTAGCGGCCTTAAAAACCCCGAAGACAGAGCGGCCGTTATCTGCAAAATAAAGTCCACTTAACCTTATAAATATAGATTGGAGCACCCATTGTGAATAGTTTAGACAAACAGCTTGTTCTCAGTAGAAATAGGCTGGTCTCAGTGACCAGTTGGTTAGCTATTTGTTTCTGTATGTTGACAACATACTTGGCAATCCAAGCCGGTAGTTTCGAATATGAGGCCGCTGGTGATGTTGCCGCGCAGTTGCAAGTTGGTGTCGCAGGCGCTGCCAACCTCAAATGGATGATGCTGAGCGATACGTTTGGTTTTTACCTATTTAGCATTCCTGCTGCTATTTATCTATGGATGAACTTTAAGCAGGAAAATCCGTTTCTGGTATCGCTGGCAACAGTTGCAGGCATATTTTTCGCATTGGTAGGTGCTATTGGTGCATCGATTCTGTCTGTAGCGTGGCCTGTGCTTACGATTGCAACAGCTACCGCATCGGATCCTTCCGCCGCTCAAATTTACACGGAGCTTTTTCGTGTAATCACCATGTTTGTTCAGGACGGCATGTGGGGGCGTTTAGAGTTCTTCCTTTCCGGGGTCTGGTACGTAGGTCTAGCGTTGGTCATTTGGCCGCACCGTAAAGGCTTCGCTACTGTAACTTTTTTGAACGGCTGTTTTGGGTTGTTATCGAGTGCTGCGAAAATACTAGATGCCGGTGAAATTGCCGGCTTGGGTCTCCAGGGTGTTCTGTACGCAACCCCTATCTGGTTCTTTTGGCTCGGCGTATTGGCTTGGAAAGGCAAATCAACTGTTGCCCAATCTTCAGGGCAGCAATAGCTAGTTTCGCAATAGGATGCTGCCACTTGCAGCATCCTTTCTCTCATGTGGAACCTCGTTGCAATTTACGTTAGTGATCAAGTTAAGAAGATTCATAACTACGTAAACAGTAGTGGGGACGATTCCACTTGTTTACGCCGTTTTTTTCGATTTCCTGGGTAGCTTGAAATGATTTATTGAGGAGTGAATCGAATCTTCGATTTGCTTAAAAATAAAAAGCCTAATATGTTGAGGGTAGTTATGAATACGTCTCTTCGAACCGTGTCAGTTAGTTTCTATTTTATGGCTTTTTCTCTGTGCTCTAGCGGCGTAGGCGCGTTGGAATTATATTCGGACGAAAGCTACGGGTTAAATGCCGATCTGGATGGCGGTATTGGAATTTATCATAGCCAACAAAATTATGCTCAGTCTGGAACTTTGAAGAAAGGGGGGGCTGATTGGCAAGAGGCATATTTTAAGTACGGATTATCCGGTTGGGTTTCTGCGGGCGAACAGAAGCAAAAAGTGTATGGTGCTTTAAACTGGGTTAGTAGTGCCACGTTCGGCCAAGGAGATGCTGCCGGATGGACTGATGGCACAGAGCGGACTACCAAAGTCGAAGACGCATATCTTGGCTGGAAATCGGGAAATTACTTTCCCGCGCTTGGGCTTGACGGAATTGATTTATCGTTTGGTCGGCAAAATATTGTTGTGGGCGATGGATTTCTTATTGGCGGTGACGCGCTGAACCTTGGCAAAGGGATCTCTAACGGAACTCTGAATCGTGGTGGTGCGTATTACATCACTCCACGTAAGGCGTTTGACCAGACCGCAGTCCTTCGGATCGGTGGGCGTGAAGGTTTGCGCAGTGATTTGATGTGGTTGAAGTCAGATAACCCTGCCCAAGCCAAAGCAGAGTCCTTCGTCGCCACGTTAGAAAACGTGGGTGAAAAAGGAACTGTCGGTTTCACATATATGGATGTATTGAATACCGATGATAAGTTTGATTTAATTCGTCGAAACGGAACTAAGACCTATACCGTTAGAGGCCAAGGTAGCTTAGGCCACCCAGATCTTTTTCTTTCTGGCGAATATGCATGGCAGGACCGCCCTGCTGGCAATGAAAGTGCGTGGTATCTTGAGGCAGGTTGGAAGTTCTCGGATGTATATGGTACACCTTCTGTAAATTATCGTTACAGCCGATTCTCTGAAGGTTACGATCCTTTCTTCTTTGGAAATATTCGCGGGCTTGGAACTTGGTTTCAGGGCGAAGTGGCTTCGAATTACGCAGGCCCATTTAACTCTAATACAAGAATTCATCAGGTTGCTCTTTCATTCATCCCCGTTGAGTCGCTCTCGCTGGGTGTGCTTCTATATAATTTCGATACATTAAGTAAGAGGGCTGGAACATTTTCTAACCTTGGCGGAAATGAGGTGGATATATATGCAAGTTGGCAGGCAACTAAAGAACTTACAGTGGTGCCTTTGTTGGGTATTTATAAGCCTGATGCTTCTGATTTAGAAGGTGGTTCTCAAATCGGTACTGATCGACGTAATATTTATAGTCAGGTTCTTTTTCTCACGCATTTTTAAGTTTTTTAAGGCGCAAGGCCCGTCCCTTTGAGGGATGTGCCTATGCGCTGCTTATATATTCTTCTTAGGGACCCTCAAGGCTATTGAGGTTGTACGGCTATACCAGCAAACCTCGTCGATTCTTGAAGGTGACCTCTAAGTCCGACTTTCTTAATTTTTCTGTTTTAAGAGTTACAAGAGGAGGATAAAAAATGGCCGTTATGATTTCACATACCAGCAATGCTCAGAAATTTCTTGAGGACGCTAGCGGCCTCACCAACAGTGCCGGCAACCCACGAGTCAAAACTCTGATTCACCGAATTCTGTGCGACTCCGTGAAAATTATCGAAGACCTTTCGGTAACTCCTGAGGAGTTTTGGAGAGCGGTTAACTACCTCAACGTTCTTGGCGTTCGTCAAGAGGCCGGTCTTTTGGTTGCAGGACTCGGTGTTGAGCATTACCTGGACCTCCTCATGGATGCTGAAGATAAGCTGGCGGGTAAGTCCGGCGGCACTCCTCGGACCATTGAAGGTCCGCTCTACGTCGCAGGTGCGCCGCTCTCGGATTTTGAGGCACGATTAGACGACGGTACCGATCTAGGTGTTGTGCTATTCATGCAAGGCCAAGTTAGAAATACCTCCGGCGAACCATTGGCAGGTGCGGTAGTTGACGTTTGGCACGCTAATACCCTCGGCACATATTCTTACTTTGATACTACTCAATCGGAGTTCAACCTTCGTCGCCGCATCGTTACCGATGCCAACGGCCGTTACCGTTTTCGTAGTATCGTTCCTTCGGGCTATGGCTGCCCCCCAGATGGCCCTACGCAGCAATTGCTGGACCAGTTGGGTCGTCATGGCCAGCGCCCGGCGCACGTGCACTTTTTCATCTCGGCGCCCGATCATCGCCATCTGACCACGCAAATCAATTTGGATGGCGATCGGTATCTGCATGACGATTTCGCCTACGCCACCCGTGATGAACTGATCGCGAAGATCATTTTTACCGATGATCCTGAGCGCGCTGCAGCGTATGGCATTACTGGCCGCTTCGCTGAGATCGATTTCGACTTTACGCTTCAATTATCCGATCAACCTAAAGAACAGCAACGTCACGAGCGAGTTCGCGCGCTCGAGGGGTGAAGTCTTTGAATGCAGGGAGGCGATACGTCTCTCAACGATATATGCATTGCTTCCTATCCCGTTGTTCTTGCCACCAAATGGCTTCGTGACCTAGGCGCAAAAAAGCGAATTTCGCTTCTTCAAGATTTTTACCGAGAGAGGCTTTACCCATGGGAGTTTTTGATTGGAAACACTGGCTAGTAATCCTAGCTGTAGTGATTTTGATTTTTGGGACAAAGAAGATAAAAGGTTTGGGCGGAGACATTGGCGAAGCCATAAAGGGTTTTCGCAAATCAATGACTGACGACGAGAGTAACGAATGTTCGACGGCCTCTCAAAACGCTACGCTCGAGCAGTCTCACACCATCGACGTCAAGTCTCAAAAGGTTGGGGAACATTTTCGTAGCGATGTTCGGCCCTAGATTCCTGTATTGAATCTAGGCGACTCACCTAGCACACCTAGGGCGATCTGCTGAATATTGTAGGCGAACATCGCCAGCACCACCGTCGAGCCGCTGGCCAGAACTAACTAACCATGCGAAGTAACGGCGTAAAGACCAGCGGCAGTCATGAGTCAACAGTTCAAAATCACCAAGTCGGTCTCGTTAAATCGCGAGACCGGCCGGTGTAATGACATCACCTATAAGAAGTCAGTGGCCCAGGCCACCTGATGGTCAACTGGCCGCTGTTCACTCACGAGATACTCCGATGATCGACGCACTCTCCATCCGCTTGAAAATCATCCTGCTGTCCGGCTTGTGCCTCATGGGGGTGATCGGTTTGATCGTCTACATGAACCTCTATCAAGGCGACCAGAACAACCGATTGATCAGTGCTTCGAGTAGTAAGATGCTGACCGACAGCGGTGAGAGTCTGCTGCAGGCCAAGGCCGGCGAACAGGCTAGAAACTTCGAGCATGTCTTCGGTAACAGCTTGCTGCTTATCTCTGCTCTGGCCGACCAGGTGAACAACTTGCGTAACATGGCCAGCCAGCGTGGGTTGCCGGCCGCTACATTGCGTGAGGAACTGAACCATAGCGTCAAGATAACATTCGAGCACAATCCGCAGATTCTTGGGTTCTGGCTGGTGTACGAACCGAATGCGCTGGACGGTAAAGACAGCGAGTTCGTTAACGACGCAGCGCGCGCCTCCAACGAAAGCGGACGCTTTAGCAGCGCCTGGAATCGGGGTGGCGGCCAATCGATGAGCTTGATGATTACAGAGATCGATCTGCAGAATACCGAGCTGAGCATTAGCGGCACCGCAAACAACAGTTGGTACACCTGCCCCCGAGACACGTGGCGCACGTGCCTGACGGCGCCTTACGCCGTCAACCTGGACGGGCAAGCCCAAGTGATGACTACGCTGTCTATGCCGTTGATTGCCGATGGCAAGGTGATCGGCACCCTGGGCGTAGACCTCGCACTCGGCGCCCTACAAGCGGCCGCAAGCGATGCTCAGCGTACCCTGTTCGAAGGCTCTGGAAGCATGCTGATTGTATCCGGCAGTGGTGTACTCGCAGCCTACAGCAAGGACGCAGGTCAGGTCGGCAAACCTGTCAGCATCACTATGGGCGAGGACGGCAAGGCGATACTCGCAGCATTGACGCAAAAAAAACCGCTGGTGCTGGCACAGAATGATTTGATCCGCGCCGTCTACCCCGTCTCCCCAATCCCCGATGCGCCGGCTTGGGGGGTGGTGATTGATTTGCCCAAACAAGTATTGCTGGCCGACTCGGTAGCGCTTCAGACCTTGCTTGATCAGACCCAAACCCGCGACACCCTGAAGTCGCTGCTCGTGGCCATAGGCGCAGGCCTGTTGGGCCTGCTGCTCATCGGGTTCACCGCCTCCGGGGTGACGCGCCCGATCAACAGTGTCGCGCAGATGCTCAAGGCGATTGCCAGTGGCGACGGCGATGTGACCCAGCGCCTGCACTACCGCAAGAAAGATGAACTGGGCGAGCTCGTGAACTGGTTCAACCGTTTCCTCGACAAACTGCAGCCCACCGTCGCGCAGATCAAGCAGAGCATTACCGATGCGCGCGGTACCGCCGACCAGTCTTCGGAAATCGCGCGGCTGACCAGTGAAGGGATGCAGGTGCAATTTCGCGAGATCGACCAACTGGCAACTGCGTCCAACGAAATGAGCGCCACTGCGCATGAAGTCGCCCACAGCGCCTCGAGTGCCGCCCAGGCAGCGCGCGGTGCCGACCAGGCGTCCAGGGAAGGCATCACCCTCATTGAGCGCAGCACCCAGGACATTAATGCGTTGGCCCGCGAGGTCAGTAAGGCCGTGACGGAAGTCGAAGCCCTGGCGGTCAACAGCGAGAAGATCGGTTCGGTGCTGGAAGTGATCCGCAGTATTGCCGAGCAAACGAACCTGCTGGCACTCAACGCCGCGATCGAAGCGGCGCGCGCCGGGGAAAGTGGCCGGGGTTTTGCGGTGGTGGCCGATGAAGTACGCAACTTGGCCAAGCGCACCCAGAATTCCGTCGAAGAAATCCGCATGGTCATCGAACGCATCCAAACCTGCACGCGGGGCGTGGTGGCGACCATGCATTCCAGCCAGACGCTCGCCCAGGACAACGCCGGGCAGATCCATCAGGCCGCGCAGGCGCTTGGCAAGATCAGCGACGCGGTAACGGTGATCAGCGACATGAACCTGCAGATTGCAAGCGCGGCAGAGGAGCAAAGTGCAGTAGCCGAAGAGGTCAATCGCAACGTTTCGACCATCCGCGGTGTGACCGAGACCCTGACTGAACAGGCCGCCGAATCGGCGCAGATCAGCAGTCAGCTCAACGCACGGGCCAATCAACAGATGAAGCTGATGGATCAGTTTCGCGTATAACACGCGGCGGTATAGCGGCGCGTGACGCGTGGGACGGTAACTAGGCAGCAGCTCATGTTACTAAGCTGCGAAATGGCTGAGATGGCAGGACTCCCATCGGACTGCGACATTGTCAATTGAGAGATGCTCGGCCTGGGGTGGACATCATCCTTCGCCGACGACCCCTTTCCGTCCGGCTGGCAATGGGGCGAAGAAAATGGCATAGCCCGGAATCACGCGTTCTTCGCCCTTGATACTCTCCAAAAACAAATCCAGAATTAAGTCTTTTCCTGCTATGTCAGCAAAAGAAACCTCTAGATCTTAATGAGCCGGATGCTAGGTACGAGTTTCGTTTCGCGGCCCACACTCAAAGTATCTCCTCATTTGGGTGTTCAAATCCCTCCAAGTTCATCCTGGTCGATCAAGATGTCGATGAGCTTCTCGCCCAACAGGTTCCAAGCAGCTTTTTCTCTGCAGCATAACCATGGTCTAAGTAGTGGCGACGGACTCGGGAACCTGCCAGCACGTGGTTCTGGCACCGATCTAATACATCAAGGCTTATCCCCGAGGCTTGCACCATGGTTGCCCAGTTCGTCTCAAGTCATGAGCGGGCCATTCGCCATTCAAACCAGCGGACAGCACCAAGGTGTCATCATGTCGGCGACGTGCTAGCGGCTTGCGATTCTTAAAGCGTGATTGTCGGTCTCCAACCTGTTTGCTGATGACCTTGAGATCAACATGCCCGTCATGATGCTTTGCGGGGAAGCACCATTGAGAATGTCCTGTCAGCTGCCGAAGCTTGATGAAATAGTGAGTTGTAAACGCAGATAGGAACACGTGGTGGTCTGCTTCTTTCTCCGGCTGCCTTTGACATTCGCAACGGGTATAAACCAAACGCCATATTCCAGATGGATGTTTTTCCATTCTGTCTGAAGCAGCTCCCCGATCCGGCACAGCGTTCCCAGGCAGATGCAAAGCGCAAGTTGGGGCTCTAGTTTGAGTGGGCGAATCCCATTGTACTTTGCGCCGGCAGGTAGTGCTGCTGAAGCTCGATAGAGGAGAGGATCCGAGTTCGCTTCTCCTAGTAGTCAATGGGTACAAGCTTATGGATTTCTACCAAGTCTGCTGGGTTTCAGTCAGTCAGTAGTGTTCGCCATAGTTGCCGTTTCTGGGCCCATCCAAACATCTGAACGATATCCGAAAAGAGGCTCATGGCCTGACGAGTTGGATCTCGAGCCATTACGGATCGTACCAAGTTCCGCAGGTCATGTTCGCTAACTGAGCTGATGACTTTTAAACCAAGGGCGGGGGGCTCCAGAACATCTGCTTACGGTCTACCAGCCCGAAGAGTTGCCTGCGTTGGTCGATATTCGTCGGTTTTGAGTTGACTGGTGAGCGGGGGAGTTGGGTACGTCTTTTCGGGTGGCTTGTACCCTGTTGATCCTGTGAAAATGACACCAGCTTGATAATAGTTCGTCCATTGGCTTTGGGTAGAAGCTAACAGCCTTGCTTAGAATTATCCCTTTTTTCGTTCTTGAAACACCCCAAAAACAAGTCCAGAATTGATTCTTTTTCTGCTCCGGGTGGAAAAGAAACCCCTTAGATTTCAATGGGGCGGATACCAGATGCGAGTCTCGTTTCCAGCTTCAATCTACTGATTTTTATTCGCTGTATCGTCAATCTGTGGTAACTCGCGCAGCGTTTTGCCGCAACTGATCTAAATAGTCAGCCCATTGTTGAGCCGCTGCCCGCCGTTGTACCAGCAGTTGGGCGCGCGCGTATACAGCCCCTAGCGCCCCCGGCATCCGGTGGGATAACGACAGTTCGAGCACAATTGGATCAATCCCCAAGTGCTCGTGGGCAATGGTTCTGTAGGTTGCGCGAAAGCCGTGGGCTGTGATGTCATACTCTGGCCAGATGCGCTGAAAGGACTTGAGCATGGAGGTCGGATTTATGGGGCGACCCGGATAGACTGGCGAGATGAACACCCAGCCTTTGCCTTCTTCATCCACCACGCGGGTTTTATGTAGCTCGCGTAACAGAACCAAGGCTTGCTCAGGCAACGGCACGATGTGTTTGCTCTTGTCCAGGTGCTTGGTCTTGCTCACCACATAACGCCAATCGGCACCCACCAAGTCGACATCTTCCCAGCGCATCTGCACCAGTTCGCCTGGTCGGACCGGCAACATAATCAGCAGGCGCATCGCGGAGGCAACGCTGCCGTCGTTGCAGTCATCCAGACGCAGGAGAAACCTGCCTAGGTCGGCTGGCCTTTCGATCGCCGGATTGCTGGTGACGACATGCCGTATCTTCAATTCCTCAGTGTTGCTGAGCGCTACGTTGCGTTCAACCCAGCCGCGCCCTTCAGCAAATCCCAGGACGGCACGGATGATGGTGCGCACGCGCCGGGCCATCGCCATTGTGCGCTGGCGGCGCAGTTCGGTAATGATCGTGGTGATGTGCTCCAGCTTGATTTCGGTGACCGGTTTTTTACCAATGGCAGGCAAGATGTGGTTGTTCAGCGCTCCGCTAAACCCTGAGATGGATTTAGTCACCAGTTCGGCAGATTTGAATGCCAACCATTGCTTGGCTACATACTCGAAGGTGCGCACCTCGTTGAGGAGTTGCGCCTCGATTTTGGCAGTCTTAGCTTTGAGCGGAGCGGTGTGGTTAGCCACGTCACGGCGTGCACCGCGGGCAATGTCCCTTGCTTCTTTCAAGCCTATTTCGGGGTAAGCGCCGATTGAGAAGCGGTTTTCCTTGCCATGCAGCCGATATTTCAAGCGCCAGAACTTGGAAGGGGATTTGCCGACATTGCTCGACGCCCTTACCTCCAAGTAGAGGCCAGGAACTTCGCCATCGGCGTGTTTGCCGGGTTCGGTCAGCGAGCGGATCAAGGCATCGCTGAGTTTTCGTTTCAAAACAACCGCATTATCAGGGGGCATCGGTGGGGGCATCCTTTTTAAGGAACCGAAATTTGCCCCCAATTATGCCCCCATGAGTCGTGGATTTCATTGGATTTGGACAGGCGGCAATGGACCGAAATTACCAATAAGCACCTGTTATAAGACAGTTTTATGGAATTTACTGGAACTCCATTACAAGCTATCGGGGTCCCCAAAAAACATCTGAATCCGCGACCGCAACCACCGTTCCCCCGGATCGTTATCCTGCGACCCACGCCACGCCATGTGCAGTTCAAACGAGCGCACCGGCAACGGCGGATCTTCCGCCCGCAACCCACCTGCCGACGTCAGCGCCTCAGCCGCGTAATCCGGCACAGTCGCCAGAATATCGGTGCCCGCCAACAACGTCCCCAATCCATTGAATTGCGGCACGGCCAACACCACGTGGCGTTTGCGGTCGAGTTTCTCCAGTTCTTCGTCAATAAAACCACTCAAGTCGCCGGCAAACGACACCAGCGCGTGCGGGCGGGCGCAGAAGTCGTCCAGGCTCAGGGAGCCTGGCACGCTGTCGGCGCGCAGCAGTTTGGGCAGGCTGCGGCGCAGGACTTTGCGTTTGGCGTTGGCCGGCAGGTCGGCGGTGTAGCTGACGCCGATGGAGATTTCGCCGGAGGCCAACAGGCCCGGCATCAGGATGTAGTTGACGCGGCGCACCACCAGCACGATGCCGGGGGCTTCTGCGCGCAGGCGCTTGAGCAGTTGGGGCAGCAGGGCGAACTCGACGTCGTCGGACAGGCCGATGCGGAATACGGCGGTGCTGGTGGCCGGGTCGAACTCGGCGGCGCGGCTGACGGCGGTGGAGATCGAGTCCAGGGCCGGGGAGAGCAGGGCGAAGATTTCCACGGCGCGGGCCGAGGGTTCCATGCTGCGGCCGGTGCGTACAAACAGCGGGTCATCGAACAGCCCACGCAGGCGCGACAAGGCCGCGCTGATGGCCGGCTGGCCGAGGAAGAGTTTCTCGGCAGCGCGGGTCACACTGCGCTCATGCATCAAGGTTTCGAATACGATCAAGAGGTTAAGGTCGACACGACGCAGGTCGTTACGGTTCATCTTGTGTCCTGGAAGAGTCAGCAAACTTGACGTGAGCGGCCATCCTGGAACCCTTCAGATTCCATTTAGAAGCATGACCGGCATGAATCTTACGGGTAAAGACTGGTACTCTGCACCGGCTAATTGAGTTTTCCTACGATTGTTGAGGTCTATTCCTCAGTTGCGGAATCAATGACAGGCATGTCGACTATTAACGGCGACCGGTGGTCTTACCCGGAAAGCCCAGATAGAGTTCATGGCATTAGAGGTTACTTTGACGAGGTTTGCGATGTCCCGCACGATCCGTTTTCACAAGTTTGGTCCGGCCGAGGTGCTCAAGTGCGAAGAGCATGTAGCCGCGCAGCCCGCACCGGGCGAAGTGCAGGTGCGTGTCGACGCGATTGGCATCAGCTGGTACGACATTCTCTGGCGCCAGAACCTGGCGTCTTCCCATGCGCGCCTGCCTTCAGGGCTTGGCCATGAGATGGCCGGGGTTGTAGTTGCCCTGGGCGATGGCGTGGATGACTTGGCAGTGGGCGATAAAGTGGCCAGTTTTCCGGCCGAGAGCCCCAATGATTACCCGGTGTATGGCGAGCAGATCGTTTTGCCGCGCTCGGCCCTGACCCGTTACCCGGATGTCTTGAGCCCGATTGAAGCCAGCGTGCACTACACGCCGCTGCTGATTGCCTACTTTGCCTACGTGGACTTGGCGCGGGTCAAGCCTGGCCAGTTCGCCCTGGTGACCGACGCCAGCCATTGTGCCGGCCCGTCTTTTGTACAGCTGGGCAAGGCGCTGGGTGTGCGGGTGATTGCTGCGACCAAAGACAGCGCTGAGCGTGAATACCTGCTGTCGTTGGGCGCAGAAAAGGTCATCGTGACCGAAGAGCAGGACTTGCTGATGCAAATCAACAAGTTCACCGACAATCGCGGCGTCGACGTGGTGTTCGATGGCCTGGGCGGCCCGCAGATGTCGTTGCTGGGTGATGTGTTGGCCCCACGTGGCAGCCTGGTGCTGTATGGCCTGCAGGGTGGCAACCAGACGCCATTCCCGGCATGCGCAGCGTTCCAGAAGAACATTCAGTTCTTTGTGCACTGCATCGGCAATTTCACCGGCAAACCGGAGTTGGGCATCATCCAGGATCAGGTTGCCCTGCAACGGGCCTTGCGCGATATCAACCAATTGACCGCTGACCGTGTGCTGGTGCCGCTGAAAACCACGGTGTTTCCGTTCAACCAGTTCGTGGAAGCGCACCGCTACATGGATGAATGCCCGTGCCGTGAGCGAGTCGCGTTGCAGGTTGAAGCTGTTTGAAGCGTAGGAATATTCTTAAACGAGTATTTCAATCCCCGGGCGTATGGGGCAAATACGCCATTTGAGAAGGCTTAAGCTGCGTAATGCATGAGGTGCGCAGCCACGGCAGTCTCCTGTAAACGATACCTTTCCCCCTGACGCCGCCCTGAATTCCAGTGCGGCGTCTTTGTCTGTGCGTTTTACGCACGTTGCCTGTTGTCAATCTGAACTGGTTTTCGATCAGGTTCTGTGTCTGTTAATCATAATTGCAACCTTGATAATTGTGCTGTCACTTTCATCTCAAGGACTGAGTAATGAATGAAACCATGCTTGTAGTGCAGGTGCCTCCTGCAACTAACAGTTCGGCATTTCTACGGGCCCGGGGAAGCGGGTATTTCCACGGCGGATCTCAACTTATAAGCGCGCGAAGAGAAAAGGTCGGCGTGATTTATTTGTGGGAAAGTTCTTTTAGTTCTGGTTTTAGTGGAGTAGGAGGTTGTCGGAAACCTCCTAGGAGTGCCGCTGCGGGCCGTCGATAGGCCGCCTGCGCAGCGCCTTTGCCGCAGCAGGCTTCCATGATAGGGGCAGCACGCAGTCCATGCGTTGTTGTTACAGGGTGCTAGTGTCTTTTTACCCAGGCACTTTATGGCGAGCGGCATTCAAAAAACGCAATAGGTCGAGCGAACACGATTGTTCAGTGGCTCGTAACTTATATTTAAATTCAGGTATTAGAACAATGAGCGCTATTCACGAACAGGCCATGACGTATGTTTATCAACAAGTTCTTCAACGTTTGATCGGGCATTTCAGCCGCGCGGAACGTACGGCACTTCAATTGTTGATCCAGCGTATCGTCGTGGCCGCCGGTGGCATGGAACAAGTGGGTGACTACAAGGTGCTGGTCGCCCATGGCGGCGGCGAAGTCAGCAGCTACACCCTGGCGCTATTGCGCGCCGCACAATTGACTATCGCCGGGCGTGCGCCCAGGACGTTTCATCTGCGGGTCGCCACGTTACGCCATGCCGGTATGACTCAGGACACCCTCGACACTCTTCATCGGGGTTACGGCCGGCTATTTTTCCATGACGATCCCAGGGTCGAACTGCTGATGGTGGACCATGGGGAAGTGCTGCCTTTCAACCACCTGCGTCCTGCATCGGCGCCCGGGCGCGAAACCAGCCAGCGTAACCGGCTGATGGTAGGGCACCTGACTTCCGGGGATATCCGCGCAACGTTATGCAATGACACGTATCTGGCCTTGGGCGACTTTTATCAGCGCGTGACCAGCTGGAACGGGGGCGTACACGCCGTGGTCAGCGGTGATTCCGTACGCAAGCAAAGCCAATTTCTCGCTTGGCTGAAAAAGTCCGCACAAGGCGCAGGCCTCACGATCCCCAGGAGCCCGCCCGCATCGCTCAATGGGCTGTATGCGCGCATGGATGAATGGAGCCAGGGGTATTACCGCGAGTTGTACGGCGAGCACTATGTCGAGCGAGAGGACGCCGCAAAGGGTGGGCATCGTCATCTGGCCTACATCGGCATTGCTGACTTGCTGGAGGATATCGCCCAGCCGGGAAGTACGTTGCTCACGGAGTTCATGGCTTACGTTGTCGACCCCCTGGGCTTTCATTTCAGTAATCCGACGTATGCCAATCCCTTGTTGATGGCCCATCTGCGCGGCTTGCAGGCCGAATGCCTGAGGGACTTGGACTATGAAGCGGGTGCTGAAGGCTTCGTCATTCAAGCGGCGAACGCCATGCGTCAACGGCAGATCCCGGAAGAGCTGCTGGCTCAAGCTGCGACACGGGAGGGGCGGCTGATGTCTTCTGCCTACGCCCTGCAGTTTTTTGGCGTGGAGGAGGGGCCGTTGATCTGCCTGTTGTGCTCGCCGTTTATCCATCATGGCGAACGCCTGGAAGGCTATTTGCGCCAGTGCCACCCAGGCATGCTGGTGGCGTTGCCAGAATTGCACAAGGTGCTCCAAGGCAAGCCGGCTGCCGACATGCTGCAGCAATGGGTCATCGACACCAGTGGATTGCCGCTGAACCTGCTTCAGCACCTTTACCGCAAGCGCCCGTTGCCCCTTGCCGCGGGCCGTTCCACAAGTAGCCCTCGCCAGGCGCACCCGACGCCAGCATACGATGCGCAGGCCTTTCAGCTGTCCGGACGATGATGCTGCGAGGCACGCGGCAGACCGATTTCGCCTATCAGGCGGTCTACCGCTACATGATCAATCTGATCAACGAGGTCAGCACGGATACACGGGTGAAACTGCCGTCGTTGCGGCAGTTGTCCGGGCGCCTGAATGTGTCGATTTCGACCATTCAATATGCGTATTCGCTGCTTGAAAAAGAAGGGCGGGTCTATTCGGTGGCCAAATCGGGCTACTACGCCTGGCCACTGGCAGGCAGCCCGGCGCCGTGTTCCGGAGGCGACGTGCTCGAAAGGCTCTACATTGCGGCCCGTCGCCCAGGCATGGTGGTGCTCAGTGGCGACGAGCCCACCTTGCTGGCATCCCTGGATGCGACCTTGCTGCGATTGGAGCGTGAACTGGTGCGCCAGTACCCGCGCGAGTTGCAGCCCTGGTCCCAGCCTTGTGGCGTGTGGGAGTTACGAGCGGCAGTGGCGGCCCGCTACACCACCTCGCCCATTCGCTGCTGGCACGCCGACGACGTTTACATCGGTGCCGATCTTCGAAGTGTGCTGGATATTCTGGTCGAGACCTTGAGGTTGCGAGGCGCCACGGTGATTGTCGAGTCGCCGTGTGACTGGTTGATACTGCGACTCCTGCAAGATGCCGGGGTGCGTATCATCGAGTTGCCTTGGGCCACCGATGGGCGCCTCGACCTGGCACTGCTCGAAGGGCTGCTGCGCGATGAGCCCGTGCAACTGGTGCTGCTGTCGTCCTCCGTCAGCCTGCCATCGGGCGGCGTATTGCAACCCCGTGACCGTCTGGAGGTGGCACAGTTACTGGATCAATATGGTTGTTGGCTGCTGGAGAACGATACGTGCGGTGAGTTGAGCTTCAAGTCGTCCCAGAGCGCGTTGCGCGACCTGGTCAACCCGGAGCGGCTGATTGTATTTTCCTCGTTCGAGAAGATACTCGGCCCAGAAGCGCCATACGGCTACCTGCTGTCCCGGTGCATGAGCAATGAATTGCAGCGCCAGTTCCTGTTTCGCGGGTTCCGGTTGTCCTCCATTCGCCAGCGTGCGGTCGCTCGCCTTTATCACAGCGGGCGAATCGACCAGCATTTGCGCAACCTGCGCCATTTGCTGCGCGAGCAGGCCGGGGCGGTCAGCCAGCGACTGGACGAGCACCTCGGGCAGCAAGTGACCTATCGTATGCCGGCGGGCGGCGCCACATTCTGGTTGGGTGCGACCCAGGCCGTGGACATGCGCCAGGTGTTCCAGTCCATGCTCGCCCAGCAAATCGTGGTGGTGCCCGGCGAGCTGTTCAGCCTTTCAGGCCTGCATCACCAGCAACTGCGCATCAGCCATACCTTTCAGGGGCATCCCAACCTGGACATGGCCCTGGTTGCCCTGAGCGATGCCCTGCGCCAGGCTCAGGTGGGTTGAGCGCGTGAAATTTCTCTTATTGATGTAGGATCGATACCGTCGCGCGGTAGTCCAACTCTCAGTAAACTGTCACTTTTTCCGAATCCTTCTTCTTGAGGTTTATGCATGACAATCAGTCCTTTTGCGGGCAAGCCGGCGCCAGCCCAGTTGCTGGTGGATATCCCGCGACTGGTCACGGCCTATTACACGGGCCAGCCTGATGCAGCGATCTCCACCCAGCGCGTGGCCTTTGGCACGTCCGGGCACCGCGGCAGCTCGTTCGAGCTGAGCTTCAACGAATGGCATGTGCTCGCCATCAGCCAGGCCATCTGCCTGTACCGCGAAGCCCAGGGCATCAACGGCCCGTTGTTTGTCGGCCTGGACACCCACGCGCTGTCCACGCCTGCCGGTGCCAGCGCCCTGGAAGTGCTGGCTGCCAACGGTGTGCACGTGATGTTGGCCGAAGGCGATGAGTACACGCCGACTCCGGCCATTTCCCACGCCATCATCTGCTACAACCGTGGCCGCACTACCGGCCTGGCGGACGGCATCGTGATCACGCCTTCGCACAACCCGCCGCAAAGTGGCGGCTACAAGTACAACCCGCCCAATGGCGGCCCGGCCGACACCCACGTCACCAAGTGGATCGAAGCCAAAGCCAACGAGTTGCTGGCCAACAAACTCGCCGGGGTCAAGCGCATCACCCACGCGCAGGCGCTCAAGGCCGACACCACCCATCGTCACGACTACCTCAACAGCTATGTCGCCGACCTGGTCAACGTGATCGACATGGACGCCATCCGCAGTGCCGACCTGCGCCTGGGTGTAGACCCACTGGGCGGAGCAGGGGTGCGCTACTGGTCCGCGATTGCTGAGCACTACCGCTTGAACCTGGACGTGGTGAACACTGAAGTTGACTCGACGTTCCGCTTCATGAGCGTCGACTGGGATGGCCAGATCCGTATGGACCCGTCCTCCAGCTACGCCATGCAGGGCTTGATCGGCCTGAAGGAACGCTTTGACGTGGCCTTCGCCTGCGACCCGGACCACGACCGCCATGGCATCGTGACCCCGTCCGGTGGCCTGTTGGCGCCGAACAACTACCTGGCCGTGTCCATCGACTACCTGTTCCAGAACCGCCCTGACTGGCGCACTGACGCCGCCGTGGGCAAGACGGTGGTCAGCAGCGGCCTGATCGACCGCGTGGCCGCACGCATTGGTCGTCGCCTGTACGAAGTGCCGGTGGGTTTCAAATGGTTTGCCGACGGCCTGTTTGAAGGCTCGCTGGGCTTTGGCGGTGAAGAAAGCGCCGGCGCTTCGTTCCTGCGCAAGGACGGCAGCGTCTGGAGCACCGACAAGGATGGCCTGATTCCTGCGCTGTTGGCGGCGGAAATGACTTCGCGCAAAGGGCAGGACCCGAGCCAGATCTACCGTGGCCTGACCGACGCCCTGGGTGAGCCGTTCGCCATTCGTGTGGATGCCAAGGCAACACCGGCGCAGAAGGCCCTGCTGGGCAAGCTGTCGCCAGAGCAGGTCACCTCCACGCAATTGGCCGGGGAAAGCATCCAGCAGATCCTCAGCCACGCGCCGGGCAACAACCAGGCGATCGGCGGCTTGAAAGTGATGACCGAAAACGGCTGGTTTGCCGCAAGGCCATCGGGCACCGAGGACATCTACAAGATCTATGCCGAGAGCTTTATTGGCGAAGACCACCTCAAGCAACTGGTGGAAGAGGCGCAGGTGTTGGTAGATGGGGCCATCAGCCAATAAATAATCCTGTGTAGGAGCCGGCTTGCTGGCGATGGCGGTCGCAAGATCGCTATCGCCGGCAAGCCGGCTCCTACAGGTTTCAGGCGAGATCGACCAACACGATTTCGCTGTCCTCAATCGCCGTCACCCGCAATACGCGCTCATCCTCTGCTGCAACCCCGTCTCGAGCTTGTGCGCGTAAGCCATTGACTTCAATCACGCCCGTTGCCGGCACCAGATACGCACGACGCCCTGCGTCCAGCGCATACTCGGCACTTTCCCCAGCCTTCAAGTTGGCCGCTACCAGCCGTGCATCGGCCCGAATGCGCAGGCTTTCGCTGTCCCCGGATTTTCCGCTGGCCAATGTTACAAAGCCCTCGCGATCACCCTTTGGAAACGGCTTGGCGCCCCAGGAAGGCGGCAGGCCGGCTTCATTCGGGATGATCCAGATCTGAAAAATCTCTGTCGGCGTGGTCTCCAGGTTGTATTCGCTGTGGGCAATGCCGGTGCCGGCGCTCATCACCTGCACGTCGCCGGCCTCGGTGCGGCCTGTGTTGCCCAGGTTGTCCGCATGGCTAATCGCGCCTTTACGCACATAGGTGATGATTTCCATGTCGCGGTGCGGATGCTGCGGGAAGCCGGTGCCAGGAGCAATGATGTCGTCGTTCCACACCCGCAGGTTGCCCCAGTGCATACGCTTGGGGTCATGGTATTCGGCGAACGAAAAATGGTGATGGGCGTCAAGCCAGCCATGGTGGGCGCCGCCCAGGGAGTTGAAAGGTCGCAGTTCAAGCATGATCGTCTCCAGTTGATGGCATCTATGATCCAACAGCCCTAGATCGATAAAAAGCGTAAAAACTTCCGTGTTCCTATCAGTTCTCTCGATTGGTTGCTGGCGTTTTGACTTTCACTTCATCGCCTAACCTCATGACAGCAAAGCAATTGGCTGGAACTGCGCGCAGTTTCCGGCGACCATGGCGCACTCTTCAAAACCAAGCTCATCGCAGGAGTCCGCGTGCCGCAACAACAGCCTGATCTGCCCCCTGAACTGCGCCCTCTGGCCGAAATGCCCCTGTTCAAGCGGCTGGCCGCGCGCCTGTTTGGCCATGGCCTGACGCGCTTGAGGGCGCAGCACCGCTTTTCGTGGCTGCACGGGCAGGCCGATGGGTTCCGCAGTGGGCACGAAGCCGGTGTGGAATATGGTTACCGCGAAGGCAAGGCCGACGGCATCGAGGAAGGGCGCCAAGTCCTGCTGATCCGTGACTTTCGCCCCGAGGAGCACCGTGCCCCCGGCGTTGACGACAGCCTGTTCGATGACTGGCGCCTACCGCTGACCGCCGAGATCAAGAAGCGTATCAAGGCTGACGTGGCGCGCCTGCTGCCGGCCCATGCCCAGCCCAGTGCCGCGCAGTGGAAGATGATCTTCAGCGACACGCCCTCAACGTCCGTGATTGCCGGCGCAGGTGCCGGCAAGTCCACCTCGCTGGTGCTGCGCATCCTGTTGCTGACCCACTACCTGGGGTTTGAGCTGAGCTCGATGACCGTGGTGACCTTCACCCGTGAGTCACGCAAGGACTTCATCAACAAGCTCATGGAAATTCTCAGCCTGTGGGGCCAACCCCTTGGCATGAAAGAAGCCCAAGCCGTGGTGCGTACCTTTCACTCGCGGATCCTGCCCATGGTGCGCAGCCTGCCGGGCTTTGAGCGGTTGCAGGCCTTTGAAACCCTCAGCGCCGGTTTCGAGGACGCCGACAGCAACCCGTTCGACCTGCGCATCAGCGATGCCCAGCGCCAACAGATGAACGCCTGTTATCACCGGCTGCATGGTCAGCATGCCCGCTTTCGCGAGCTGATTGCGCCGCTGGCGCGCCATGGCCTGCAGCTCAAGGAGCTGGAGCGCGACCACCCGGACGTGCAAAAGCGCATGGCGGTGACCGAACTGGCCGCCAAGCGTGATGAAGAACTCTGCGATGTGATCGAAGACCTGTGGTTCAGGGCCGGCGCCTGGCCGATCAAAGGCATTGAACCCAGCCGCCAGACCGTCGAAATCAATGGCGCGCAGTTCCACTGCCACGGCTATATCCCTGAGCTGGACGCCTGGGTGGTGCTGGGCTTCGATTCCCGCGAAAACGCCCAGATCAGCCGCCCCAACTCGAAACTGTCGGTGCGTGCAGAGTGGGCGGTCAAGCGCACTTTATTTCAAGCTTTCTGCCGTAAGCCTTTGATATGGTTGGATAGTTATGAGTCTTCAAAGCGGCTGTTAAGCAGCCTGGCCGGTGACGCTACGGCAGGGCCTGGCTTCGATTACAAGGTCAAGGGCGAGCTGGCCTCGGCGCCGCTGCTGGACAGCTTTGTGATGGCGGCCGGCTTTATCGAGAACCTCGGCCTGGACGTGCCCAGCGCTGTCGGCCAGATGAGCTTTGCCAAGGATGACCCCGACCGATTCTTCTTCGAGGCCCTGAGCATTTTCTGGAAAGCCCTGGAAGACCACTTGCTCGACCAGTCGCCGCCGATCATGACGTATAACCGCATGTTTTCGCTGTTTGGTGAAAACACCCCGGAAAACCTCAAGCTGCTCAGCGACCCGCTATTACGGCCGATGTCCCACTTGATGATTGACGAGTTCCAGGACGTGTCCCCGCAGATCGTCTCGTGGATTCGCGCCAGCCTGCGGGAAATCCGCAGCCGTGGCCCGGCCATGCACGTAGGCCGCGGGGCGCAACGCTCTTCGTTGCTGTGTGTGGGGGACGACTGGCAGTCGATCTACGGCTGGCGTGGCAGTTCGCCCAAGTACTTCATGGAGTTCAACAAGGAATTCCCGTCGCCAAGCACCACCCGCGTGATGCTCAGCGAGAACTACCGCAGCCACCAGCACATCATCGACGCTGCCGAGCATATCGTGCGGGCTGCGCCGGCGATCCCCGGCAAAAAAGCCAAGGCCAGTGGCGAACCCAGGGCATTGGTGCCGGTCGCCGTGCTGGAGCGGGATGATGCCGCGTTGGGGCGGCGGTTGCTCGCGCACTATGAACGGGGCGATTCAGTGTTAATGCTATATCGAAAAAGCAGCGATAAGTTATTGATAGAGGAGCATATTCAGTCTGTGGTTAATGTGGATTCTAGCTTGCCGGTCGGGTCCCGCCGGCTCAAGCAACTGACCTATCACAGCGCCAAGGGCTTGCAGGCGGACGCGGTGTTCCTGTTGGGCGATTGCCAGCACGTCACCAGCTCGCCGTACAAGAACCAGGTCTACCGCATGGCAGGCCTGGGCAAGGACGGTGACAGCGAACCCTACGACAATGCGCAAAAAGACGAAGTGCTGCGCCTGGCCTACGTCGGCATTACCCGGGCGGTGAGCCACTGCTATTGGTATGTAGAAAAGCCGGAAGGCCAGGGCGTGAATGTGCCCCGTGCATCGGAGCGGGTCGACGGCAAAAAAGCCTTCTTCGACGATCAACGCAGCCAGTAAACCGAACGCGATCCACCTGTGGGAGCGGGCTTGCCCGCGAAGGCGGTCGATCAGTCACCGAATGCATCTACTGACACGCCGCCTTCGCGAGCAAGCCCGCTCCCACGTTTAGAAATTAGTCATCCGATAAGTCTGAGTCACGCCCACAAAGACTGCGGCGGAATAAACGACTCCAGCTCATCCTCCACCGCCTCGATGATGCGCTCCACATCGGCGGCATTCATCACGGTGGCACAGGGAATGCCGGCGATGGCGATCAACGTCTCGCCACTGGCGCGGTCGAACAAACGCGCAACCATACTGCCGGGGGCGTCCATGCTCCCCTCGAAGCCCATCGGATGAAAATGCCAGCGCATCAACTGGCAGGCGTTGGGGAACGTCACTTTGTTCATGTTGCCCACCTTGTTCATTGAGCGCTTCCTTTAGCTCGCGGCAGGGGGCCATGACCTTCACTGGTCGTGGCGTCGAAGACCCTCAAAGTAGCATTCGTTCGCAACACTGCGGTGACTTTTTTTGCCCCGTTCGGCGGTTCTTTCCCATGATTTTGACGTGGGTCATGTCCTACCCAAAACTAGGCAAAAGGCCATTAGTCAGAAGTGCCAAATGGCCATTGAAGGCCCCGGTAAAATTCGGCAATCTCCAGGGTTTACCCGCCGCAGAGCTATCCATGCCCGACATCGCACGAGACGATGCTTGCCAGAACACCCAAGCCACCGGCGACCTGGTGTTACGCCACAGCCTGTGCTGGCGCCATCGCGACCTGGATGGGGTGATGTCCTACTACCATCCGGACATCCAGTACCACGATTTCTTCCAGAACCGTGTAGTGGGTTACGCCGAGTTGCGTGAGTACCTGCAAGCCAGCATGCCCCGTGGCGCGGATGAGGCGATCGAACACATCGACCGTATCCGTGCCGACGGCGATACCGCGTTTATCCAGTACCGCATCACCTTGCGCGGCGGCCAAGGGTTGGTGTCGTTCCGCACCAGCGAAGCCATCACCGTGCGCGACGGGCTGATCTGGCGGGTCAATGAATACGCGTCCCTGGTGCATGAGCAACCCACCCAGGCCCTGCGCCCCACGGTCAGCCGCCTGGGCCTATCGCCCCAGCAATTGGGGCACATGGCCAACGACCTGCAGCATTATTTCCAACAACAGCAACCTTACCTGGACCCGGAGCTGGACCTGCAGCGGGTGGCGAAGGAGTGTGGCTACAGCCGCAATCAAATTTCCTACCTGCTGAATCAGGTGTTGGGGCAAAGCTTCTACCGCTACGTCAACCAGGCCCGGCTCCAGCATTTGCTCGCTGCCCTGGATAAAGCCGCGCCACCGATCAAGGTCGATGACCTGGCGTTTGCAGCCGGTTTCAATTCACTGTCGGCGTTCTACAGCGCGTTTCGCCAGCACACGGGCCAGTCGCCCAAGGCCTACGTCAAACAAATTTCTTTGCGTGCACGCGCGCAAGACAGCCCCTGACACCGCGCTCTAGCATCCCCCTATCGAAACGAGGTAGGGGAGCTTGGCATGCCGGCATGGCGCAATATCAGTTTATGGATGGACCAGTTGGACGACCCGCTGGTGGCGCGGCCGTCCCTTGAGCATGACCTGGACGTCAACGTGGCCATTATCGGCGCCGGCTACACCGGGCTGTGGACCGCCTATTACCTGAAGCGTCAGGCCCCCGAACTGAAGATTGCGATCATCGAGGCACAGACTGCCGGATTCGGCGCGTCCGGGCGCAACGGCGGCTGGTTGATGGGCAACCTGCTGGGGGAGGATCGTCTGCTGGCCGGTCTTTCCCCGCAACAGCGCCGCGCCTCGTTTGACCTGCTGCACGGCATTCCCGATGAAGTCGCCCAAGTGCTGGCCCGCGAAGGCATCGAGTGTGACTACCGTAAAGGCGGCGCCCTGTACTGCGCCGCACGCTACCCGGAACAGGAAGGCAGCCTGCGGCGTTACCTGGACAAGCTCCACGCCCAAGGCCTCACCGAAGACGATTATCGCTGGCTCAGCCCGCAACAATTGGCCGAACAGATCCGCATCGCCAAGCCCTATGGCGGTATCTATGCACCCCATGTCGCGACCATCCACCCGGCCAAGCTGGTGCGCGGCCTTGCGCGGGCAGTGGAGCGCATGGGTGTGACGATCTACGAAAACAGCCCGGTGACCCACTGGCAGTCCGGCAGCCTGCGCACCGCCAAGGCGGGTGTACGCGCCGCCTGGGTGGTGCCGGCGGTCGAGGGGTACGCCAATACATTGCCGCCATTGGGGCGCTATCAGTTACCGGTGCAGAGCCTGATCGTCGCCACCGAGCCGCTGCCCGCCAGCACCTGGGATGAAATCGGCCTGAACCACGGCCAGGCGTTCGGCGAGAGCAGTCGGCAGGTCACCTACGGCCAGCGTTCGGCCGACAACCGCCTGGTGTTTGGTGCTCGTGGCGGCTATCAGTTCGCCGGCAAGTTGCGCCATAACTTCGACCTGACCGACAGCGAAGTCGAACTGCGTCGCTACCTGTTCGGCGAACTTTTCCCACAGCTCAAAAAGGTGCGGATTACCCACTCGTGGGGCGGCAACCTGGGCATGTCACGCAATTTCCGACCGCACATGCTGTGCGACCACAAGACCGGCATCGCAGTGTCTGGGGGTTATGGCGGGGAGGGCGTCGGCGCGACCAACCTGGGTGGGCGCACCCTGGCCGACCTGATCCTCGGCCTGGACACGCCGCTGACCCATCAGCCGTGGGTCATCCGCGAGCGTGGCCTGGAGGCGCTCAAGGCCTGGGAGCCGGAGCCGTGCCGCTGGCTGGGTTACAACGCGATCATTCGCAGTTTTGTCCATGAAGACCAGGTGTTGGCCAACCCCAACACGGCCCCGTGGCGCCGCAAGCTGGCGACCGGCGTGGCCGGGTTCATGGAAGGGTTCATGCATTAAGTTGTTTCACTCACACGGAAAAACCCATGAGCATCACTCAATTCAAAGACACGCTGAACGCCCACTTACCCGACTCGTCACCGGTAGCCGTGCCCTTGGGCGAGCCCATCGCCGTGGCCTCGACCTTGAGCGTTGAGCGCAGCGACGGCGTCGAAACCGGCATCTGGGAATGCACCCCGGGCGTCTGGCGTCGGCAGATCAAATCCCAGGAGTTTTGCCACTTTATCCAGGGCCGCTGCACCTTCACCCCTGACAACGGTGAAATTGTTCACATAGAAGCCGGCGACGCACTGATGTTGCCGGCCAACAGCACCGGGATCTGGGACATCCAGGAAACCGTGCGCAAGACCTACGTATTGATCCTGTAACGCTTTGATCCTTGATCGCCTGCCATAAAAACAGCCCTAAAACCGCCAGGAAATCGAACCATGAAAGCCATTGCCCTGTTGCCCTTGATGTTGGTGGCCTCTATCAGCCAGGCCGCCGAGACGGTGAAGATCTACAACTGGTCGGACTACATCGCGCCGGACACCACGAAGAACTTCCAGAAAGAAACCGGTATCGCCTTTACCTACGACGTGTACGACAGCAACGAAACCCTCGACGGCAAGTTGATGACCGGTAAATCCGGGTATGACGTGGTGTTTCCGTCCAACCACTTCATGGCCCGGCAGATCCAGGGTGGCGCGCTGAAAAAGCTCGACAAGAGCCAGTTGCCCAACTGGAAGAACCTCAACCCGGTGTTGCTCAAGGCCCTGGAAAACAACGACCCGGGCAATGCCCACGGTTTCCCCTACCTGTGGGGCAGCACCGGCATCGGCTACAACATCGACAAGGTCAAGGCAGTACTGGGCGACAACGCGCCGGTGGACTCCTGGGACCTGATCTTCAAGCCCGAGAACATGGCCAAATTGCAGAAGTGCGGCGTGGCGATCCTCGACAACGGCCCGGAGCTGCTGCCAGCCGCGCTGAACTACCTGGGCTTGCCGCACCACAGCAAGAAGGCCGAGGACTACAAGAAAGCCGAAGACCTGCTGATGAAAGTGCGGCCTTACGTGGCGTACTTCCACTCCTCGAAGTACACCGCTGACCTGGCCAATGGCGACATCTGTGTGGCTGTGGGCTTCTCCGGCGACATCCTGCAGGCTGAAAGCCGCGCCAAGGAAGCCAAGAACGGCGTGAACATCGGCTACAACATTCCCAAGGAAGGCGCCGCGATCTGGTTCGACATGGTCGCCATGCCCGCCGACGCCCCCGACGAAAAAGCCGGCTACGCGTTCATGAACTACCTGCTGCGCCCGGAAGTCATGGCCAGCATCACCAACTACGTGCACTACGCCAACGGCAACGCCGCCGCCGACAGCCTGGTAGACCCGGCCATCAAGGCCGACACCAAGGTGTACCCGAGCCCGGACATGATGGGCAAGCTGTTCGCGCTGGAAGCCATGCCGCTGAACATCGACCGG
Organism: Pseudomonas sp. GW821-FHT05H12; assembly: GCF_059419385.1. NCBI lineage: Bacteria > Pseudomonadati > Pseudomonadota > Gammaproteobacteria > Pseudomonadales > Pseudomonadaceae > Pseudomonas > Pseudomonas sp. GW821-FHT05H12. The sequence goes on from NZ_JBWKRS010000009.1 coordinate 203,476, forward strand.
ATCCGTACACGGGTGTGGAACACCATCCGTACCGGCCGCTGAGGTCTAATCGTTCCCGCACCTTGCATGGAAACAATGGGGCGACACAAATCCCGTAGGAGCCCGGCTTGCCGGCGATAGCGTCCACAAGATCGCCATCGCCGGCAAGCCGGACTCCTACAGGTGGTGGGGTATCAGACGCTATCCAGCCCATCCCCCACGATTGAACAGACAGCGAATCAGCTACCCATGGAAACGACCTGGCCACACACACAATCCGTAGGAGCCCGGCTTGCCGGCGATAGCGCCCGCAAGACCGCCATCGTCGGCAAGCCGGACTCCTACAGGTGGTGG